>CAMIXP010000007.1 GCA_946402785.1 uncultured Caryophanales bacterium
CTTTTAATAATGGTGCAATGATTAAAGCTAATATAATGAATGTTAAGGCTGGATAATAAATGGAAATATCTAATATGTTTCTACCTACAAATGGGAAGTATAACGTTGATAGTAACATGATATAAGAACCAATTACTAATATTCTACTCTTGATAGATTTGTCATCATCTAAGAAGGAATTGGTAAATAGATATAATCCATATAATACAAATACTAAGGTTGGTATAATCTCTGGTCCATCGTATTGAAGAGAAAAGAATGTAATCAAGTATAAAGCAATTAATTGGATATTTTTATCTAATTGATTATGATTGATCTTATAGATAAAGTGTAATACTCCATACATAGCTCCTAATAAAGCTAATACATAAATGAACTCTAGATCTGGCCAATAATACATGATAAAGGCAGATGCTAATTCTAATAATAAGAATGGTTGTAAGATATTGGCACCTTTCCAACTTTCTATTCTTAATAATCCTCTCTTAATTAAGGTATTGATTCCTAAATGAATGATTGGAATAAAGATATATGTAGATGGAAGTGAAAGATGTCTTGCATTGATGGTAACTAAGAATAGAATTACCATAATGAAACTATATACGATATAGTTAAAGATTTGTGTACCTTTCTTAGCAGGAATCACATTTCCATGTACCAATAAGGAATAAGTAGACATTACTAAGGCAGACATTAAGTATCTGCAATCTCCTAATGGAGTAAAATGATTAATTCCTAATAAAATCAAGAAGTATGTAATACCCATATTAATAAAGGATTCATCTTCTTTTTTATGAATAAATGTTAAGTAATTTAAGTTTGCGATATTAATGATACAAGCGATTAATAATTCTAAGTCATCTACTTGTCCATCTGCTTCTCTTAGAATAAATCCAAAAAGCAAGTAAGATAACAAGGTACTAAAGATATGAATGGTACCTTTTTTCTTATTGATAATATTCGTAATCATTACAACAATTGATATAATAGCAACATTCATCATAGATGATAAATGAACGTATGATACAAAGGATGAAATGGCTAAGAATACGCCTGCATAACAAGCTAATAATAAATATTTCTTTGGGAATTTTAAGTAGGTTGTTAAGGCAAATCCTGCTCCTGTGATATACGTAATGGCTAAGGCTAAATAATGACCTTCTCCTTTATAAGTTAGGTATTCTCCAAATAAACCAAAGTATAACATTCCAACAATGGTTAATAAGAATAAAGACATACTTAATAGCCAATACATATAAGAAGATCGATATAATTTTAGTTTTATTTCTGTGAATAAAGATAAAGCTAAGAATACGCCTCCAAATGCAATTAAAGCAAATGCTTTAATATAATTATTAATAAAGTCCCAAGAAGTGGTTGCAAATAGTAATCCTGATATAAATACCATTCCAACTCCTAGTTTTAATAAGATATCTATTTTTCTTGATTCTTTATCTAATCGATATACTACTTTTGGTGGTGCATTGATACCGTTTGCTCTTTTTCTTCTGTTAGATATTTCATCTAATGCTAGAAAAACAAGGATAAATCCTATAACATTTACAAATCCAAGAATGGATAGAATAAATAATAGAATTCTGTTTTTATAAATGGTTTCTTCATCCTCGTATGCTTGTGCAAAAACATATACTCCCACTGCGATTAAAAAAGCGCCAAAAAAAGTGGAAAACAAGAATAAGATACCTGTTAGACCATATAGAATTCCGGCTATTTTTAATAGTCTTCTTTGTGCATCTATTGCTTCCATATTTCACTCTCCTATTATAGTTCTATTATATGTCTTATTGAGAGTTTTGTCTATCGATTAATATCTTAATTTTGTTTTTTCCACTGAAGGTATGAACTGCGTTTTCCCAGTCTTCTATATTGATTGTTCCTTTTGTATCAATTTGTACGGTATCGTTGTTTTCTAGTATGGTGTTAAGAGGACATCTCTTTTCATTAATAATTACTCCTGTCATGACATCTAGTAATTCTGGGTAAGCTGTACAAGCTAAATCTAAAGCAGTTGATCCTGCTGGTAATTCAACAGTTCCTTTATCTGGTGTATTGATATAAACATGTTCTTCTGCCAACATTTCTTTTTTTAACACTTCAAAGAATACATTATTATCAATAATAGAAGCATCCATTTCATCCAATGGTTTTATTTGTTTTCTTAATTCTTCTTGAGTTTCTTCAAACGTCATTCTTTTTAGTAATTCTTTTGGTGGTAAATTTGGATCGAGGTTGCGATATGCTGGCAATCCAAATGCAGATACTTTATCCATGTTATGGGTTCTAATTTTTGTTTTGATAATCATTCCGTTTTTATCAGATCCTGTTGTATGAAGGGATCTATAATGATTGGTTCTTGGTTTATGAATATAATCTTTAAATCTTCCGTTTATAGGAGGGATTGCATCGTGTACACAGTTCAATGCTGTAAAACAATCTCTTACATTATCTACCAATATCTTTAAATAAAATATATCCTCAATGCCATCAATAGAACATCCTTTTTTGATTTTTCTCCAAATGGTACATATATTTCTTGTACGAATTAAAATATCACTTGGAATATTTTCTTCTCTTAAAATTGCTTCTAATTTTTGTTTAATCTCTTGAAGGTACGCTCTTTTTATTTTTCCTAGTTCTTCTCTTTTTCCTAGTATATCTTGATAGATTCCTGGCTCTAGATACATAAGAGCTAAGTCTTCTAATTCACTTTTTACTTGATATGTACCAATTAGTAGGGACATTGGTACATATAATTGCATGGTTTCTCTTGCATTTTCAATTTGTTTTTCTGGTTTTTTGTATTGAAGGGTTCTCATATTATGAAGGCGGTCAAATAGTTTAATTAATACAATTCTCATATCTTTTTTCATGCTTGTAACAAGTTTTCTTACATTTGCGTTATTTTGATCTTGTTTCGTTGTGAAATTCATACGGCGGATTTTGGTTACGCCATCTACTAATTCCGCAACTGTCTTGCCGTGTGACTTTTCAATGTCTTCTAATGTTACATTCGTATCTTCTACAACGTCATGTAATAAAGCAGCACAAAGTAGTTCTTTATCATAGATTTCACAGTCTAATGCATATTTTGCAACACTTAGTGGATGAATAATATAGGGTTCTCCACTTTCACGCATGACACCGCTATGAGCTTCATCTGCAATTTCATAGGCTCTTACGACATCTGGAATTGCTTCTGGATTTTTTTCTTTGAGAACATTTAAAATATCTTCTATTTGAATCATATTTCCCTCCTAACAAAAAACGACCCAGACCTACTCGGCATGGAATCGATTTTTCTTTGACACGCTGAAATTTTCCAACATCTTTGTGGATTTCATACAAAAAAGTTTTATTTTCCGTATCATCATACGTGTCACCTCTTTTTGTATAGACATGGTTATATCATATTTCAATTTCCAAAGTCAATACTTTTTCTTATAAGATTTATTTATTTCTATTATAAAAGAAAGAACTAACATTATTTTGTTAGTTCTTCTAATTTCTTTTTCTCTTCTGCAAGTTTTTGGCGATCTAATTCTACGATGTTTGCTGGTGCTTTATTAACATAGTTTTCATTTGCTAATAATTTTTCACGTCTTGCGATCGATTCTTCTAATTGTTTAATTTGATCTTTCTTTGCTTCTTTATCTGCTTCTGTTTCAATCTTTTCGAAGAAGATTTGTGCTTTTACACGATTAGAGAATACTTTGTATGCTTTGATACCTAATGGTTCTGTAACAATGTTATCTTGTAGTTTTAACATTTTTACAATCAAATCATTATTATCATTTGTATCAAACATAACTTTCATATCTTTTGAAATATTGTTTTCTGCTTTTACATTTCTAAAGTTCTTAATAAATTCTATTTGATCCGCAACTGCTTGTGCTTCTTGTTCAAATACTAATTTCTTATTATATTTAGGATATTCTGAAATCATTATAGATTCATATTCTTGAACTGGTAACATTGAATAAATTTCTTCTGTTACAAATGGCATAAATGGATGTAACATTTGAAGGATACCTGTTAATACGAAACATAAAGTTGATTTTGTAGCGGTATCTTCAAGAGAGTATTTTGCCATTTCAATGTAGTAGTCACAGAAATAATTCCATGTGAAATCATAGATTTCTGATCCTGCTAAATTAAATTCATATTTATCCATGTGTTTTGTAACACTTTTTAGAGTATGTTCATATACAGTTAAAATCCATTTATCTTCATTCTTTAAGTTTTCTAATTTAATTTCTTTTAAATCTTCAATATTCATTAAAGCAAATCTAGCAGCATTCCAAATCTTATTGATAAAGTTCCATGTTGCAGTTAATTTTACTTCATCGAATCTTAAATCCATTCCCATAGAACCATCTGTTGATAAATAGTATCTTAAAGAGTCTGCTCCATATTTATCTACCATATCAAATGGATCTACTCCATTTCCTAGGGATTTAGACATTTTTCTTCCTTGTTTATCACGAATTAATCCGTGGATAACACAGTCTTTAAATGGGCGTTTGCCTGTAATATATTCTGATTGGAAAGCCATTCTAGCTACCCAGAAGAAGATAATATCATATCCTGTTACTAAACAGTCTGTTGGGAAATATCTTTCTAAGTCTTTTGTTTTATCTGGCCAACCTAATGTTGAGAAAGGCCATAAAGCACTTGAGAACCATGTATCTAATACATCTTCATCTTGTACCCATCCTTCTTCTTTAGGTGCTTCCATTCCAACATAGATTTCTCCATCTTTATACCATGCAGGAATTCTATGTCCCCACCATAGTTGTCTTGAAATACACCAGTCATAAGAGATATTCATCCAGTGTCTTAATACTTTTTCAAAACGTTTTGGAACGAAGTTAATTTTTTCATCTTTCTTGTCTTGAATCTTTAATACTTTTTCAGCAAGTGGTGCCATCTTAACAAACCATTGTTCTTTTACCATTGGTTCTACCATAACACCGGTTCTTTCACTATGTCCTACTTCGTGTGTTAATGGTTCTACTTCTAATAGTAGTCCTTGTTCTTTTAAATCTTCTAGGCAAGCTTCACGACATTCTTCACGAGTCATTCCTTGATATTTTTTAGGAACATTTTCATTCATGGTTGCATCATCGTTCATGATAACGATTCTTTCTAGATTATGTCTATTACCTACTTCAAAGTCATTAGGATCGTGTGCAGGCGTTATTTTAACACAACCTGTACCTTTTTCCATATCAGCATGTTCATCGGTTATAACCGGAATTGGCTTATTCATAAGAGGTAGAATAACATTCTTTCCTACAAACTTCTTATAACGTTTATCTGCTTCATTTACAGCAACCGCTGTATCACCAAATAATGTTTCTGGACGAGTGGTTGCAACATCCAAATAATCTTCAGAGTCTTCTAACTTATATTTTAAATGATAGAAGGCACTCTTTTCTTCTTTATAAATAACTTCTTCATTTGATAAGGCTGTTTGAGCAGCAGGATCCCAGTTAATAATCTTTTCTCCACGATAGATTAGTCCTTTGTTGTAGTAATCTACAAATACTTTACGAACGGCTCTATTTAAATCATCATCTAATGTGAAACGTTCTCTATCATAATCAACAGATAGTCCTAAAGCTCCCCATTGAGAACGAATGGAATCTCCATATTCATGAGTCCAATCCCAGCAGGCTTTTAGGAAGTTTTCTCTTCCATATTCATATTTATCGATACCTTCATCTTTTAATTTCTTAACAACTTTTGCTTCTGTTGCGATAGCGGCATGATCCATTCCTGGTAACCATAAGGTATCAAATCCTTGCATTCTCTTATATCTTACAATAGCATCTTGAATGGCTGTATCGTAAGCATGTCCTATATGTAATTTGCCTGTAACATTTGGAGGTGGAATTACAATACAGAATGGTGTTTTATCTGATTGATTGTCTGCTTTAAAATATCCTTTTTCTTTCCATTTTAAATATTTTTCTTTTTCTACTTCTATATGATTATATTTTTTATCTAGCATGTTATCATCTCCTCAATATATTCATTTACAAATGTTCTCAATTCTTCCATTTGTTTTATTAATTCTTCATTTTTTGTTTCTCTCTTCTGACAATCGATTAATCGATTGATATAATCATGTTCTTTTATCATTTGATAAGACTTTTTGAAGTTAATATCAAAGATAAATCCTAAACGAACTCCAATTTCATCTGCTTTTGTTTTGACATCTTTTGTTCGAATAGATGTTTTATTCTTTAATTGTTTGATAATATGATTACTCATAATGGTATTATCTGTTTTGACGGCTAACTTACCATTAATTACTAAGTGTAGGATATCTAATTTATCAGCATCTCTTGTGATGTTTGCGAATAATCTATTTCTCTCATTTAATGTATTAGGCACTCGATACTTATTATGGTATTTGACGGCTAATAGAATCGTATTATGATTCTTTTTCGTAAAACGATTAATGAAATGATCTTTCTTTAGTATTTCATATCCTAAGTTTCCATGATCAATGGATTTTAAATCATCATAGGTACCATATCGTTTCCATTGTTCAAAGCGAGCAACATCATGTAGTAGTCCACAGTATTCTGCAAGGTCCACGTCTTCTTTGGAAAGATTTAGACTTTCTGCAAGGTCTTTACTGATTTTCTTGACTCGCATTGTATGTTTAATTTTTAATTCAATCTTTTCGCCATATTTCTCATAAGGTGTGGCATATTTTAAAAACTCTTCTTCTGCTTCTTTCATATGGACCCTCTCCTATTCTATAAAAAAAACGAGACCTCATCCAAAGGACGAAGATCTCGTGGTACCACCTTATTTTCTACTTTCGTAGCTTATTCTTGATAACGGGTTCCCCCGGAAAAACTTACTGAACTCAGAATTTCTGCTCCTCTGCTACCTTCCTTATTCTTTTTTATTTACTTTCACCAACCGTAAACTCTCTACAAAAAAAGTTATAAGTACTCCTCAGACTCATCGCATCTGGAAGTAATTATAACTCATTTTCTTTTATTTATCAACCTTTATTCTAAATAATCGTCATCTTCATCTACGTATTCGTTTCCATCATCTGCTAAATCCCATTTTTGAAGTTGACTTCCGTAGTAACGATCTGCTTCTCTTTCAAATCTTGCTGCTCGATAAGGTCCTTGTACAACACCCATGGATTCTTCTTTTAATTTTTTAGAGGCATAATATGCATCACTATCTTCTAAAGCATTGTTTTCTTCATACTCATCAATATAGATATCACTTTTATCGATTCGTCTATTTTGTTTTTCCTTTTTACTGTAGATATCATCTACAACAACGGCTCCTATTGATCCAGCAATTCCAGTTGCTCCTATGGCAATACCAATTGGTAATGTATCAATTGGTCCTTTTTCTTCTACAACAGGATCTGGCATTGGTACGGATGAAACATTTTCATCTTCTGGTAGAGGGATAGATGTCACATGGTTATTGTCTTCAGGAAGATCGGTTGTCATTGATTTTGCAATACTTGTGAAATCTCCTTGTTTTACATCTCCTACTAATTTTGATAAATCTTCACTTGCTGGTGTTTCTTTATAAATATCTCTAAATTCTTTTATATCTTCTTCTGAGAATGAATTAATTTTTGAATAGTTTGTTTTGGTTCTTCTTAATGCTTCTGCAAGACCATTGATTTTTCTTTTGATTCTTTCTAAGTCAGAATAAATCAATTCCATTGGTTCTTTATAATTCATGCAGTTTGCATGTTCAAAATTGATTTGACGTAGTATTTTTTCAATATCTGCAAAATTACTAGATAAATCTACTACATTAATGACATTTTCAATAGAGGAAAGTGTTTCAGCACTGGAAGATATTTTTTCTAAATCTATAGTTCCCTTTTTACTCATACTCTTCCTCCTATCATAATTCTTTTGCGATTTCTAAACGTTCTGTTAGTTTTTTTATTCTATCATGAATAATCGCAATGATATCATTTGGATTATCTCCTAATTTACGAATATGTTCTTGAATGCCTTCTCTTGTTTCGATGTTTTCTAACAATACTTTTTCTTTTGCTAGTTTATCTTCAATTGCTTCAATTAATTGATCTTTTTCAATTTCTTTTTGTTCAGAAGCAGCTTTTCTTACATCTTCTTTTAATGTGTTGATGGTTTGTTTAATTTCTTCAATTGCATTCACAATGTCCTTTGACATTTCATTTGCTGGAGAAATACCAGATACATTAAATGCATCTTTGGCAAGACCACCTTTACTCATTTCAGAGCGTAATTGTTCATAAACCATTGAATTCATATAGGAATCATATTGACTAAAACAATCATTGATATCTTCTTCTATTTGATCAGGATTAATGATTTCTTTTGGATCTGTTTTCCAAGTAATCCAATCTACTTTTGGCATAGGCATCCCTCCACTATTCTTACAATAATAATTATAGTAAAAAACGACTTTTTAGTCAAACGAAAAGAAGGGTTTCCCCTTCTTATTTACGTTATTAATATTCTTCTAATTCATCTACACCCATTACTGGTAGTGGATTATCCATTACACGGTAATATTCATCATCATCTTGTCTATCAACATTGATGAATTCATCTTCTCCTACTTCTATCTGAGCAGCAGCGATATCTTCATCGGATGCTGACCAGTTATCCACATTAATGTCATCATATTGACCATATTCGTATTCTTCTCCATCTTCTTCCTCTTCCTCTTCTTCTGTTGCTTTCTTATGATCAATATATGCTTTTGCAGCTAATCCTGCAGCAGATGCTACACTTAATCCAGCTGCTAATGGAATAACAGATGCTGATGATACAGTATCAGAATTTAAGATTGGTTTAGAAGATGTAGGAATTCTACTATATTTGCTTCCTTTAATGATTTCATCGATTGATGAATCAGAGTCATCCAATAATTCTGAAAGAGATGCTCCCATAGCTTCTGGTCCATCTCCACCAGTGTATCCTGTTTCTCCATATCCTCCACCACCGTGTGTCGTAGTTCCAGTTCCTGGTTGTTTTACGGTTGGAATGATTGGATCTACGGATGGTGAAACTGTAGTTGGTGAAATCGTTGTTGGTGAAATTGTACTTGGTTCAACAGTTGGAATTGTTGTTGGTGTTGTATCCCAAGGTGTTGTTGGTGCAACCGTTGGAACAGATGGCGTATATCCACCTGATGGTCCACCTCCACCTCCTGGTGAAGTACCACCTGTTGATCCTGCTGGAGGATTTGTTGGTGATGGATCTGGAGCTAAATCTGGACGTACAACTTGTGCAAGGTCTGGTTCTCCAAATAATGAACTCGTATCGGTTCCAGTTTGTCCATGTGGTCCATTCATTGCTTGATCTACAATATCACCGTAAGTAGTTACAGTAGCTTCACGTGTTGCTGCTTTTACCGTTCCAGCATCTACTTGGAAATCTGTTAAACGCGTATCAGCTCCACCACCAGTTGTTGTTGTAGTAACAACCGCTCCTGCAAGTCCTTGTGCAGTAACTTGTGGAAGTCCGTTTGCTCCAATTGTTTGAACCGAATGAACAGCTGCATTTGCCACTTTTCCTGGGATGGCAGCAACTTTTCCAGGGATTGCAGCAACCTTTCCTGGGATTGCTTTGATTTTTCCTGGGATTTCTTTAACTCTACCAATGATTCCTCTATGGGAATTATTAGCAATATCGTCTAATTTATCGGCACCCTTCATTACTTCATCTATTTTATCGGCGCCCTTCATTGCTTCATCTAATTTATCGGCACCGGATGTTAATAATTTAACACTTTGTTCTCCACCTTTTGCGGCTTCGTCTAATTTATCAGCAGCTTTTGCAGCTCTAGCAGCTGCTTTTGCTTTCAATGCTCCGGATAGTTTTTCTGCTCCTTTACCTAAGGCAAATGATAAGGCTGCAGCTTTTGCACCATCACCTAATGCTTTGACCATTCCGGCATTATAATCGAATTCTTCACCATTAGCAATGGCTGTTCTAATAGATCCTTCCATACTTGAACCCATTGTAGCAACTCCTGCAACAGCTGCACCACCCCAGGTGACTCCGCTCGCGGACAGAAGTCCTGCGCCGTATGTTCCAGCAGCACTTAATCCCATAGCTCCTGCAGCTAAGTAACCAGCCCCAATGTATCCTCCAACTTTTCCTATTACCTTGAATGCACTGGCGGCTCTACTATCTTCTGTAATGGCACTCTTCTTAGCAAATTCACTATCATAATAGAAGCTTAATGCATCATGAGACCATTCTTTATTGATAAAGTTAACACAGTCGTTTTGGAAATCTTTTGCTCCTAGTGCTCCAGCTCCCCAACCAACAAGTGATACAACTCCATCTCCTAAGTCTTCTACAACAGATAGCAATCCTTCTCCCAGTTTTGCAGCTCCCATAGCAAATGTGCTTAATCCTTTTTCTAACCATGAAGATTCCTGATATGTTTTGATATCGTTTGCTTTTCCCTCTAATTGGTCAGCAACTCCATTAATCATTTCTGTAACAGATGAGAAAACAGAGTCATAGTTTGAAACGGTAATAGATCCAACATATTCCATACCTTTAACGTTATTTAAAGCATCTAAAGCGGCATATACTGCATCTTGTGCATTTCCAACCCCTGTTTGTCCTATTGTTTTAAGTTCCGTAGTAACATCGTCTACTAATTGAAAGTTTGCAACAACAGACTTTTCTTTTATATCATCTCTACCTGTTAACCAACTCCAAAATGACATATTTCATTCTCCCTTCTTCTCGGAAAATATACTTGTTTTTGTATACTTTTACGTACTCTCTCTACTATATAATTATAATAAAATATGATTTTATAGTCAAACAAAAAAAGGGATAAATTCCCTTCTTTACTATACTTTACTCTTTTTTTATTCATTTGTTGGATTTACGTCAATACTTGGTGTAATTACTTGGTTTTTTGCCTTTTGTTCTGCCATTCTCTTATTTCTTTCTTCAATTCCTCCTACTAGAATCTTAGAAATCTCTTTTTGTTTATCTGTTACATATCCCATATAGCATATTTTTTCGATTTGATCATGATTGAAAGCAAATAGTTGATCACTTGTTAACATTCCTTCTGGATATACACATCCTCCGTAGTCAAACATTGCATCTTCTCCTACTTCTACCTTTCCGTTTTTGTCATACACATCTCCTGATGGTGTAATACAATAACTCATAATCATTAATTCTTTTTTACCACCTTTTAGTAATACTACTGTTCCTATTGGTAAAAATTTTTCTGGCATTTTTTCTTCCATTTTAGTTTCTCCTTTTCTTCTTTTTTAATCATTTTCTTCTGATTCAACATATTTTGTTGAACCAAATCCTTGGTTAGCAGCACTCGATAGAATATTTTGTAAGAATGGATTCTTATGTTCTTCTATTTCTGCATCCCATTTTGCTTCTTTTTGTTTTTTCTCTTGTGATTTTATTTGATCAAGAACAGAAAAATAGTTTCCGTTCATCAGATTATCGAGATTGAATTCTTTTGCCTTTCTTTGTCTTTCCTCTTCTTCTTGTTTTTCTTTTTCAATTCGAATTCTTTCTTCCTCTTCTTTTCTTTTCTTTTCTTCTTCCTCTAAACGTTTTTGTTCTTCTTCCAAGCATTTTTGCTCTTCTTCTAGACGTTTTAATTCTTCTTCTAATCTTTGTTGTTCTTCCTCAAATAGTTGTTTTTCTTCTTCTTTTTTCTTGCGGATTTCTTCTAGTTTTTTTCTTTGTTCTTCTAGTTTTGTCTCTAATTCTATCCTTTTCTGATTTGATTTTTCATGAATATCTTCTGCAAGATGAGTAAGTGTTTCCACAATTCCATCAAAGACAGAATTATATTTCTCTGTTGCTAGAGATCCAACATATGTCTGAAATCCTTTGATACTATTTAAAGAATTAATTGCTTGATAGACAGTTTCTTGTGCATTTTTTGTTTTATCAGAGGCAATCATTTCAATTTTTGTTTTGATTCCTGTTGTTTTTTCGGGGGAAAACTGTTCAATTTGTTCTTGATATTGTATCTCTTCGAACCCACTGTTTTGTTTCTCTGGTTGCAAATATATCCCCCTTTCCTATTTTATTCTATTATCATTATAATCAAATCTTATTTTTTAGTCAAATAAAAAAGGAGATTGAATTCTCCTTATTTATTTTTCTTATTCTGTAGGTTTAATATCAACATTTGGGATTACTGGTTCTTGTGCTTTTTGTTCTGCCATTCTCTTATTTCTTTCTTCAATTCCTCCTACTAGAATCTTAGAAATCTCTTTTTGTTTATCTGTTACATATCCCATATAGCATATTTTTTCGATTTGATCATGATTGAAAGCAAATAGTTGATCACTTGTTAACATTCCTTCTGGATATACACATCCTCCGTAGTCAAACATTGCATCTTCTCCTACTTCTACCTTTCCGTTTTTGTCATACACATCTCCTGATGGTGTAATACAATAACTCATAATCATTAATTCTTTTTTACCACCTTTTAGTAATACTACTGTTCCTATTGGTAAAAACTTTGCTGGCATTTTTTCTTCCATTTTTATTCCTCCTAAATTATTTACTGTACATCCGCAAGCTCACTTGAGTTTCTTGCAGTGTAGTTTTCTCCATTATCAGCGTAGAAGCCATCTTCTTCTAGATAAGCATCATCAGATGTTGATGGTGTATCATAATCAACTTCTACTGTATCTTCGTTTCCGCTCCAGTCTTCTGAAACGATTCCGTCGTCTGCTGTATAATCTTCATCGCTGTATTCATCACTATATTCATCATATTCATCTTCATCATCATATTCGCCTGTGTCATTATTTCTCTTACGATCCATATATGCTTTGGCTCCAATTCCAGCTGCTGCAGCAACACTTAATCCTGCGGCAATTGGGATAACGGAACTAGAAGATTTCTTCTTTGTCGTTATCATTGGTTTTGATGAATCAGGAATCTTCGTATATGTACTTCCTTTTACGATTTCATCAATTGATGATGTAGCTTCATCTAAGTCATCTAATAAACCTAGAGATTCAGCATTCTCTAATTCAAGAGAATCGAAGTCTAAGTTTTCTCCATCGAATTCTACACCTGAGTGCTCTCCTGGATCTGTCGTTATAATTTCTGTGTAAGGTTGTGTTGGTGTAACAGGAGTTCCTGGATCTACTGGAGTTCCTGGAGTAACTGGTGATTCACTTGGAACTGGGCTTGGTGTAACACTTGGTACAGGACTTGGTGATGGACTTGGACTTGGTGATGGGCTTGGACTTGGTGATGGATCCGTTGGACTTGTAGGTCCTGTTGGCCCTGTTGGTCCCGTTGGACCCGTTGGTCCTGTTGGAACTGACGAACTTGGTGATGGGCTTGGTGTAACACTTGGTGCCGGAGTTGGTGTTGGATCTGGTGATGGTGATGGTATTACCTCACCAGGTTTTGTCATGTTTTCTTCAACAAACTTATCTGCATTATCAGCAAAGTCTGCCAATCCATGTTTATTTAAGTCCGCTCTTCTAGCCGCAATATCAATTCCGCTTTGTTGAACCTCATGGTTAACGGTTGCTCCTGCTGCTGCAGCAATAATTCCTGGTGTTTCAGGACTCATGTTACTTGCAGCTGCTTTTGCTGTATTCACTAGACCAGCTTCTTTTATATTACGAAGTGCTGTAGCCGTACTGTCTCTTGCAGCCGTTACTTTAGCACCTAATGTACTCTTTAATCCATCTTCTTTGACAGCTGCTCTAAATCCTTGAGCAGATGTAATGGCTTTTGTTTTTATACCACCTAAGGTACGAACTCCTTGTGAAATAGGATTTTCTCTTCCTAATTCTTTTAAACTATCCTTAAATGCAGCTTTTGCTTTTTCTGCATCCATTGTCTTAAAGTTAGCATCAATGTTACCCTTACGAATTGATATAGATGCTCCTGCGGTTTTACTAAAGGCATCAGCACCTGATTTCAATACATTGTGAGAAGCTTCTCCAAAACGATTACCTGCTTTGGTAAGTGCATCTGAGTAACCTTGATAATCAGATAACTTTGTGGCTTTTGCAGCTTCAAGTGCTGCCTTATCACCAGACTTAGCAGCTTCCGCAATTGCTCTTTTTCTAGCAACACTTTCACCCCATTTACCACCAGCAAATGCAAGACCACCTTGGATTGTACCTGTAAGAAGTCCTCGTCCAAAGGCTTGATTGAATGTTTTTCCTGAATTCAATCCTGATTCGGTTCCACTTCCTAGACCTCCTGCAAAACCAGCGATGGTTGCACCCCATGTTGATCCTGATGCTCTTAGAACACCAATACCAGCATTGGTTGCCGTTGATAAACCAAGTTGTCCAGCGACAACACCACCTGCATATAGATATCCAGCAGCTTTTCCAACTATCTTCAATCCACCTGCAATAGCACTGTCTTCTGTAAACACACTTGCTTTTGCAAAATCACTATTATAATAAAAATTAAACATATCATGTGACCATTCTTTCTTAATGAATGATTCACATCCTTGTTGTAGACCTTTCCATCCGATGACTCCTGCACCAAATCCAATTAATGATGCAACTCCGTCACCTAGATCTTCGAAAACAGAAAGGAATCCTTCTCCCACTTTAAAAAGTCCCATTGTAGCGGTACTTAATCCTTTTTCAAGTAAAGAAGATTCTTCGTATTTTTTGATGTCTTCTGCTTTTCCATCTAATTGTGCAGCAATATCTTCTATTGTTGAACCGATAGATGTAAATACAGTATCGTAGTTTCCTACTTCAATTGTTCCAACATACTCAGCTAATCCTTTAACACTATTTAACTGATTAAAAGCCGCGTAGATACTTTCTTGCGCGGTTAACACTTGGTTCTTGGATATGTCTCTGATCTTATTTGAAACAGTTTCTACCTTATCATAATTTGCATAAACATCAGATTCTTTAGGGTCTCTTCCTGTGATCCAGCCTAACAAACTTTGTCTTCCTGAAAAAACATCTAAAAGGCTCATTCTTCCATTCCCCTTTCTAGCGGATGCTTACAACACCAGGTCCGCGGCATGCATTATATGCAGCTACATTCAATTCAGCTTGTTTGTTATCGTGTGCAGCAACAGCTAAATCGTATAGAGCATCTATACCTTGTGTAACTTGACCTGATACTTGTGTCAATAATGTTGCTGTATCTTCTATCGTACCTTTCATATTTGTACCTTCAACAATTACAGCTTCTGATGCGTCCGTTGAAACATCTCTTAATGCATCTGCAATTGCTTTGAATTGATCTTCAAATGTATTTTTAACATTTGTAATTGCAGCTTGTACTTCTGCAGGGTTAATAAAATCATTTGCATCTTGTGCTTTTGCTGATGTAATGCATTTACCCGTTTCATCATATCCATAATAAGCTTTAGGGCTTTCCATATATCCTTCATCTCCCTTTTTTTTCTATGCAATGCATAGGAAAAAGATGTATCTTTTCTCTTTCCTATACATTGCATAATTGCAATGTATATTTTTTCAATATTGAAAAACAAACTATACTTGTTCTTCGTGACTGTATTTTAATGCTTCGCTTACATAGTTTTTAATGTTTTCAGAAGCATCACAAATATATTCTAATGCTTGTCTAACATCGTTTTCATTGTATTGTGCGAAGTTTTGTACAACTGTGTCCATCCAATCCAATCTGATATTAGATTGTGTATATCCTTTTAAAGTTGCTGATAATTCATCAAATTTGTCTTTCATATTTTTAGCATTTTTTGTTAATTCATCAGCATCTTGTAATGCACAGCTTTGGTCTTTAATAATAATCTCGTTTGCCATTGAAAATTCTCCTTTCTATTGACTAAGATACTCTCATGTCATTTTCTATTTTTGCAGTTAATTTGTTAAGTTCTCCACCTTTTTGTCCTAAGAAGTCTTCTCCTTGTTTCATGGAATTAATAACTCCTTGGAAAACATCATCGTGATCGTAAAAAGCAGTTTTAATCTTTTCTGCTAATTCTCCACCGATTGATCTTTGCAATGCTCCATCAATAGTTCCTTTTACGTCTTCGTATGCTTTTTTGAAATCTGTTAATGTTGTAGAGATATCATCTTCAGCTTGTGCTAAGTCTCTTCTATCTACAAATGCAGCTTCTCCCATATTCTTTGTTCACCTCCTAATAATAATTACTTAAGAATATGTTTAATTCGAAACCGAACCCATATCCTATGATTTAATTGTATAGTTTTTTTGATTTTTTATCAAGTATTTTTGTCAATTGTACATACTTTTTTACATATTATTCTTCTTTTTACTTTTCTCTATTTTTTTCTTTGAATCAATTTGTTTTTTGCTATAATGATAATAGAGGGTGGTTACTTATGATATGGAAGCAATTGAATTATCGAATCATTATTCCTGTTTTTTTACTGTCTATTATTAGTATTGTGTCTGTTTACAGTGCACTTACTTATACATCTAGTAGTCTTGGAAATCTAGCAGTCAAACAGGGAATTTGGTATATCGTTGGATGGATCTTAGTTATTTTCTTAATGAAGTATAAGAATGAATATTTATATCAACGAACTTGGTATTTATATATCATTGGGAATATTCTACTCCTATTACTACTCTTCTTTGCGGATCCCATTAATAATAGTAAATGTTGGTTTGTTATTCCTGGAATTGGTAGTTTTCAACCAAGTGAGTTTATGAAGATCTTCTTGATGTTGACTCTTGCTACAATGATTCATAACTTTCGAAATGATTATGAGACTCCTACCTGGAAACAAGAACTCTTCTTTTTAATAAAGACATTTATCATTGTATTAATTCCTTCTATTCTAACCTTCTTACAGCCTGATACAGGGTGTGTTATTATGTATTTGGTTATCTATGCATCTATGATTTTTGTATCAGGCATTCGTATTCGTTGGTTTGTACTAGCTGGTTCTTTATTAGGAATCGCTGTTGGTGCTTGTTTATGGTTATATTTTTATAAAGAGTCTACTTTTATTCATTTATTTGGTTCTTCTCTATATTATCGTTTAGAGAGAGTCTTTAAATGGCAGAGGGATCTGGATTGCAACTAGAGAATGCATTGGCTGCTATCGGGTCTGCTGGATTCTTAGGTCATGGATTTAATCATACTCCGATTTATTTTCCAGAATCTTCTACTGACTTTATCTTTGCGGTTTTTGCTTCTAACTTTGGGTTTGTTGGTGTCTTGCTTTTACTTGCTATTATTTTTTACTTTGATATTCAAATCTTATTCCTTTCTCGAAGAAAAATAATGGATACGGATAAATATATTCTTTCTGGTATTTTAGGAATGCTTTTATTTCAACAAATACAAAATATTGGAATGACAGTTGGACTTCTTCCTATTATGGGTATTACCCTACCGTTTGTTTCTTATGGTGGAAGTAGTTTATTATCATATATGTTACTGGTTGGAATCTTATTAAATATTTCAATGCAAAAAAATAGAACTTATCGTTATCGATAGGTTCTATTTTTGTAATACTTCTTCATAGACAGCTCTTAGTTGTTTTCCAATTTTACGAATGTCTCTTTCTTCTGCCACTTTGTAAGCAGCTTCTCCTAATGGAGGTAATTCATGATTCATCACTTTTTTGATTTTATCTTCAAATTCATCTAGTGTCTTTGCTTTGTATACATTGACACCATCTTCTAACCATTCTTCGAAGATTGGAATATCTCGAATGACAGCTGTTGTTTTACATGCACATGCTTCAATGATCGGAATTCCTTCTGTTTCCTCATATGTTGGGAATAAGTAAACATCGCATCCATTCATAGCTTCTACAATGATATCTTGTTCTACATATCCTGCGAAGACTAAATTATCTAATTTTGTCTTAACTGCTTCTCTTACTTCTTTGGTAGCTGCTTGTAGAGGACTATATCCAAACCATATAAACTTATATTCTGGCATTCTTTTGGCTAGTTCTACGAAGTCTACAATTCCTTTTCTTTCAATATATAATCCAATACCAACGACAACTTTGTCGTCTTTTTTGTAGTTAAATCTTTCTCTAAAAGATTCTCTTGCATTTTCATTCCTTGTGAATTTATCTAATTCAATTCCATTGGAAATCGCAAATATTTTTTTCTTGATTCCATAACCTTCTAGTAATCTTTTTGCATAGGGAGTTGGGGTTATGACAACATCTCCTAGGCTATAACATTTCACAATCCATTTTTTAAAGGTAGGAGATATTTTTTTGCAAAATAAAAAACCGTTTTTGAAATCTTCTTCTGTTGAATGAGCATGATATACTACTTTTTTTCCTTTTTTCTTTGCATGCTTCGCAAGTGCTACTGAATTAGGACCATAGAAGTTCAAATGAACAATATCATAATCATCTTGAAGATCGGTTGTATATTCAATATTTTCATAATCAAGTGCTCTCATTTGATGTTTAATAGCCATTCCTAGGCCACTTTTTGAAAATATTTTCTCTCCTTCCGTATATAAAAGAACCTTCATGTTTTCATCTCCTTCTCCATTATACCTTAGAGTCAAAAAAAAGACAAGTTTCAGACCTGTCTTGTTCCACATCTTGAACAGAACTCTCCGGTGACTGCTTTTCCACATTTACTGCAGAATCTGTTTTTAAATTTAATCTTTTTATTATTATTCGATAGATGTTTTAATTTACCAATTGATAAGATATATAAGATTACAACGAATACTAAGAATACAGCTACTAAGATCATATATCCAGACATTAAACAGAAATCATAGATTCCATGTAATACGGCTGGGATAAGAATACTTAGCCATACATTTTTTGATTCTTTTTCTTTCATTCCTCTTAGAGCATATCTTTTTGCCATACTTAAATAGTAACCCATAAAGATAGCATCACATGCATGACTTGGTACAGCAGATACTGCTCTTAATAAAGCTGTTTGAATACTGGATGTTTGGAATACATATAAAATATTTTCTACAAAGGCAAATCCTAAAGATACGAATATTGCATATACAATTCCATCATATAATTCATCAAACTCATTATTGTTATAACCAATTAAATATGTCATTAACCATTTACTAAACTCTTCTACTAAAGCAACTCCTAAGAATGCATATAAAAGTGTTTCAAAGAATGTTTTATTGGCTAGACTTCCTGACATGAATGGTAGGAATAATTCTAAAATTCCTGAAATTAGTAATGTTAATATGCAAGATAAGAATCCACCAAAAAACAATTTAATCAATAGTGACATTGGTTCTTTATTTCTATCTTTAAAATATACAATTAATAATATGACAAGTACTGGCAAGATTGCTAAACTCGCTAATATTCCTATGTACATTCCAATCACTCCATCTATTCTTTCCTATTTTCATAACTAGTATAGCATGTTTTTTTCGTTTTACTGTCATTATCTTTTTACTTTACTTTTTAATTGACACAAAAAAAGAAGCATTTTATTGCTTCTTTCTATAAACTGTAATTGGAATAGCAATTGCTAAAAGGATTAAGATAATTAAGAAGATGATTAGACCAATATTGCTCTTTTCTTTTTCTTTCTCTTCTTCTTTTTCCTTTTCTTCTTCCTTCTCTTTTGCTGGTTCTTCTTCTTCTTTTTCTTCTACCTCAGAAGTCCAATTTGTATATACTACTTCTCCTCCAACATTAGATGATGTTGTTGTTTCTGTTACTGGAGTTGTTTCTTGTACTGGACCATTGATTGTTAAGGTTGTACTAGCAATATGTCCATCTGTGAAGCGTAATACAATATCATGAACTCCTTCTGCTAATGTTTGTAAGAATGATTGAAGGAATGTAATCGTTGATGCTTCTTCATCTACTTCATAGTTTTCTTCTTCTACTAAGTTTCCATCAACAAATGCATTTTCGAATGTAGAGAAATCTCCATCTACTCCGATGGTTGTATCTTCTAATGCTTCTAATTCCATTACTGGATCAGCATTTTCAGTTACTTCATATGTTTCAGCTTCTGTTGGTT
>CAMIXP010000008.1 GCA_946402785.1 uncultured Caryophanales bacterium
ATCAGCATATAATTTTTTAGCTTTATCAATATAGTTACCTAAACTAACATCTCTTTCAATAACAATTAATGCTCCAATTCTTTCTTTTCTCAAATAATCAATCGCATTAATCATTTCATAAACCAAATGCTCTCGCTCATCAACCGTTAAGACCTTATGTCTTCCTAGTAATTGATTACGTCCTAATTGCTCCAAAATCGTACGAATTTCTGGTTGGAAAATTACGATTAAAGCAATAGGTCCCCATTGAATAATATAGTCTAATAAATATCCTACCGTAATAAAGTGGAATATTTGACTAATAATTTTCAAAATAATAATAAATACTAATCCCTTAAAAATTAAGGATAATTTAACATTGTTTTTAATGTTCTTTAAAATAAAATAGAAAATTAACCAAACTAAAGTGATATCTACTATTTTACGAAGTACAGTTAATACATCTGTCCATGTTATATACATCTCGTCATCTCCTTATTTTGAATCCCCATACCTATTAATATGATATCATTTTCTAAGTAATTTATCAACCAACAACCAAGAAAAAAGAGCAATTAATTTTTATGCATTGCTCTTTTTGCTCTTTCATCTTTCGTCTTAATTTTAACGGCTTTATTTATAACATCCGCATCATGAATTTGAGTCTCATAAATTTTTTCTATAACAGTTAAATCTACTCTCTTGGTTCCCTTATCAGCACTTTTTAATTGTAATCTAAGTCGATCACCTAAATAATAGTTTTGTTCTCCATCAAGAGAAACCAAAGAATAGCTTTCTTCACTGTGAACATAATCACCTTTTAAATCACGTACACGAACAGTACCTTCCGCTAAATTATCAAATTGAACAACCATACATTCATTAGATAATCCAATAACAGTAGCTTCAAACTCTTCTCCAATATGATGAGACATCATTTCAGCAAACTGCATACGGAATGTTTCTTTTTCTAATTCATCAGCAACTCTTTCTGTATGAGTCACTCTCTCCGCAATCTCAGGTAATCTAGAAGACCATTTCTTTCTCATTCTATATCCAGGATCTGGATTAAAAATACAATCCCAAGATATATTCTGATTCGTTTTATCACCATATCTTCTAGCAGGAGAGGTTCCTTGAATATATTCTTCTTCAGCCAATCCATCATGTCCAAGATTTTCTGCACTATATTTAGCACGAGACTGGGTTTTGATTAATTCTGTTAATAGGAAACTAGATAGTCTTCCACAACCAGAAACATGAGCAATTAGTTTTTGGAAAGCCTTATGATTAGATGCTAACTCGTCTGCACTATAACCATTAAATGGAATACCAAGAGCTTCCAACATTTGTAAATATTTTCCTAATTTGTCTACATTTGGTGGTTCATGAACACGATACAAACAAGGAACTCCCAATTTTTTGAAGTATTTAGCTCTCGTAACATTGGCAATTAACATAAACTCTTCAATCAAGTTTTCTGCAATATCTTGTTGGCGGACTCCTACGTCTAACATATGACCATTTGGTCCATAAATTCCAACAGGTTCTGGTCGATCAAATTCATAGGCTCCTTTTTTAATTCGATTATCATGAAGAACATGAGCTAAATTTCTCATAACATGTAATGATTTTTCAAAAGATTGATACTCTGGAGGTATTTCTCCACCCTTTAAGATTTGATTAACCGTATCATAATTCATTTTTAAGTTAGAATGTGTAACCGTAGGAACATATCGATAATCAACAACTTTTCCTTCCGAATTAATTTCAATAATATCAGAAATCGTTAAACGATCTTTTTTCTCTTCTAAAGAACCAATTTGGTTCGCAATTTTACGTGGATAATTTGGGAAAACAATTCCACCAGGATAGTAACTATTTCCCTTACGGAATCCATCTCGATCAAGAGGAGATCCATAAGGAACAAGAGTAGGAATATCGATAATATCTACTTCTAAAACATAGTTTCCTTTTTCATTTATATAACAACTAATGGCATCATCCATGTCTTTCGTCGTGACACCATCCAAAGTAATCGTCTCATTTTGTGTATGGTCTTCTCTTCCAATACGATCAGCATCTCTTACCTCATCTGGTAAATGCTCTACCTGCTCTAGGGATTCATTACTAAACTCATTATCAACGCCTAATTTAAATGCTTCCCATAAGATATCTTCATTTGGATCATCCTTATGATTAAATACTCTAACAATAGAAGCCGTATAAAAATTAGGGCCTGTTTGTTCATCTAAGGAAACAGCAACTCTTTGTCCGACAATTGCCTCACCCTTGATAGCAATGGTAATAGCCTGCTTCTTCTTATCAATAGGTCGAAGATAATAGCAACCACCTATACTATAAACCTCACCAGGAACATATTCTAAATTACGATCTAAAATATCCACTACTTTGATGCCTTGATTTCCACCAATATCAATTAATACAAAATCTCCATCAACGGCACCATTTGCATTTTCTTTATGGATATCATACTTCTCCGCATTAACAACTAATTGACCTTCACGATCAACATAGGAAGTAGTAACAGATACCTTACCGGCACCATCACGATTTCCATAAAATCTTCCTCTACGGAAAGATGTCTTATAAAAAGCAATGTAATTATTAGATGGTGTTTTATAAACTTCATATTTTAAAACACCCTCTTCTAATACTTTTAATACTTCCGCCTTCTCTTCATCTGTTAAAAAAACTTCTCGATTTAATTCTTCCGATTTGATACGCTCGATTCGAGACACAATTTTTTCAAAGCTGGCAGGCTTCTTCTCCTTTTTTAATGCTAGATCTACGTAATTCTTCAACAAAATCATCCCCATCATTAATAACTTAACACAAAACCTATGAAAAAAAAAGACTTTTAAGCCTTTTTTAAACCCTTCTAACCGTAAGAATATGCGTTCCAGATCCATTTAACCAAAAATTAACATCACTAACGATTACGCCAGTTCCCGAATTAGCAGCATGAATCATTTGACCATTTCCTACATATAAAGCAGAGTGAGTTGGAGCCCCATCATAATATCCCCAAATCAAAATATCTCCTGGTTGAGCATCAGCATAGCTAACACCCGTTCCAACATATTGTTGTGAATAACTACTTCTCGTAATAGAGGTTCCAACACAAGAATATACATAAGATACAAATCCACTACAATCAAATCCATAAGGACCTGCAGAATTAGCTATATAAGGCATTCCTAATAAAGAATAAGCAATAGAAACAACATCATTTCCTTGTGGATTTGCAGCTACCCCATAATGAACTGGATAATAAACAGGTTTTTCTTCTACATCCAAACGGAATGTTTGGGTAGCCTTATTTCCAGAAGCATCTACAGCTACAACTGTAATATCATGAGATCCAACAGCCGTAATATCCCCTTCATAAGAAAGGTTATAATACTTCAATCCACTTTCAGGAGCTATATCCGTATATTCTAAATCCCCATCAATTTCATCATTTACAGAATGAATATTCTCTTTCAAGTCATAATAATCACCTTCTGTAATAGATACTGTTTCATTTTTTAATGAAATAACAGGGGAAACAGAATCCACCACAGAAACTAGGACAGGTACATCTTTGACCATATTATCTTTTTTTACTTCAAGAATGACTTCTTGAACACCCACTACGCTTGTATCAATATCCTGCTTAACAGAGATAATTTTGCCATCAACCTTTTTAATCAACTTCTTGATATCATACTTATCACTACCATAATTAACAGTTGCATTTTTCTTTAAAACAACCTTAATACTTTGAAAAGTAGAATAATTACGATATGCAGAACAACTGATTATCATTATAAATGATAATACCACCAATAAAAAAGCACGAAGTATCTTTTTTACCGAGGGTCTATCAACACTTTTCATACAATATCCTCCCTGATAAGTGATTATAGTAGCATAATTAAAAAAGAAAGTCAAAAGCAACAAAAAAAGATGATATAATCATCTTTTATATCACGTAAATAAATAAGGAATAAAACTAAGGTTGAGAAGGTAAATTAATATCTATAGCATTAATTAGTTCAAGCATCTCTTCCTCTTCAATATCATATTCCTTAGAAACACTCTTAAGATTATCAATAAAATCTTTTTGGTTTGCTAAAAAATTGGTAAGATTTTGATCTAGTTTTTCGAAACCAGTACCATATTTCTTTGCAACAGGAGCCTCCCAAAAGTCAGGAACTTTTGAACCATCAGCAGAAATAGCTTGATGCAATGCTTCAAAATCAGAATATATAGCTAATGCATGTGCAATAATATTAGCAACATTAGCAGTATCAATATGTGTAAATTTTTCAGCCATAAAAACAACTCCTTTTAAAATTTGACCATTTTATCTAATGCAGTTTTTTTAGCATTAAAATACTCAGACTCACATTCACTAATAAATCGAATATGATTTTCCATTTGATCTTGAATTATTTGTGCAGATGCAAGAAACTTAGTAAAGTTACCTAAAAAAGCTTTTTCTTCAGGGTCTTGCCATGCTCCATTAGGTAAAGACTTCATTAAATCATCTAATGCTTTAGATGCACTATCAATTTTTGCTTTATTTGTAGTTAAATTTCCAGAATAATTACTCATTCCAGATAAACTAACACGAATCATAATTAATCCTCCTCACCGTATCAAAAAAGAGCACATGGAAACATGTGCATATTTTTATTATGCCATTGTAGTAGGAACATGACTTTCAATTGCTTTTAATAAAGCATCTTCTTCTTCATCATATTCATTACCAGTTTGAGATAATGAATTAGCAAGATCTTCTAATGAAGAGCATGCTTTCTTAAATTGTTCTTCATCAACAGCAACTAACTTACTGCTAATTGCAGCACCAATTTTAGTACTACTTCCACCAACTGCACTAATAGCAGCTTCTCCAGCAGCTTTTGTATTACTAATAGCTTCATTTAAAGCAGCTAAACATGTTTTAATATCAGTAGCACCTTGATTTAAAGATTCAGTTGATACATTAATATCTCCAGTTTGCATAATTTTAATCACTTCTTTCTATATAATTTTTATTTTTATAAACGAGTTACTGTTTCACTAGCGCTAGTATTGTAAATATTCTTAACTCTAGAATTAATACTTGCTTGACTCTCTTCTGCTTTGTTAGCAACTTTTCCTAATAATTCATTATTAGAACCAAGGTTTTGAGAAACTTTATTAAATTGATTTTTAGCTTCATTAATAACATCTCTCCAAGATTCTCCAGCTCGGTCCTCCCAATGAATATTAGTTAGTGCAGTATACAATTGATTTAATGTTTGATCATAAGATGCCTTTGCTGCAGCATAGTTTTTTGCAGAACCAATTAAATTCTCATTTTGAATAACAAACATATATTATCCCTCCTATTTTAATTATAACAGTTCCCAGTTAATTGTCAAAAGATATACAGTCTTTTTTCAATTACTTTACACATTGGAACACATTACCTATTATTATTTATCAATTCCAATATCTTGAAGCCATTCTCTATTTAGTAAAGATCCATCGTTAGAAGTAAATCCATCTTCTACTAATTCTTCATTTTCTACTGAACCTTCTGAACTTTGAACAGTGACTTCCATATCATCATTGAAATCATCATTACTATCATCAAAGTATTCTTCCATAGAAATACCTGAATAAGTAAAGTCAGCATCATCAACATTTTCAAAACTTTGATTGATAATGTTGTACATATTATATTCATCAATTGCATTCTTACCATCGATAATCATTGTTACGAATAATAAGTAATCAACAACTTTTCCATTTGCATCAATCATACCGTAACCATAAAGTTTAAGTAATTCTTCATCACAAATTGGATTACTATCGATAGCTTTTTCAATCTTCTTAGAATGAGCTTTAATCTCACTAGTTGGAATCTTAAATTTAGAATTCTTGAATGTTTCAATTTCATCTTCAGAGAATCCAACTTTCTTCATTAATTTAGTAATAACTGCTTGATAATCAGGACCTAATGCAATCCAATCTTCTGGAGTAAATCTTAATGAACTTAACTTCTTACCAGCTAAGATTCCACCTCCAGCAGCTGCTCCACCAGCAGCTAAGCTAGCAGCAGCAATGATTCCTGCACTTGCTTTGTTAGTACTAATTTCTCCAGTACCAGATTCTGAATTATTATAAGGAATAATTCCAGATGCAAGTTTTGCAGCACCCTTACTAATAGCATCTACAACTCCATTTCCAGCAGCTGTAAGTCCTTCTTTAAGGGAAGCAGTAGCTCCAGTAGCAGCATTTCCACCGGCTCCACCTAAAGTACCATCAGTTCCTCCCATTCCTGGAAGTCCTCCTCCAATACTTTCTCCTTCTTCTTCACCAGTAGGTTGACCACCGGTTCCTGGATCTGTTTCTCCACCAGTTCCTGGATCTCCACCAGTTCCTGGATCTGTTCCTCCTTGAGGAGTAGCTAATGCAGTTTTAATTCCTTCAAGAGTTGTATTAAATTCTTCTTCTGTCATTGTGCCAGCTTGTAATTTTGAAATAGCATCATTTAATGTTGTAACAGCAGCACCATAAGCTTCAGCACTGATTGTTCTATTATTTAATCCATCAATCATACTATTCAATTGATCCATTGCAGCAGTATAAGCAGTTTCGCTCATCTTACCACTTGTTAATCCTTTTAGAGAAGCATTCATAGAATCGATTGTAGCAGCATAAGTAGCATTATCAATCTTTCTATTTGCTAATCCCTTTAATGCATTATCATATGTTCCTAAAGCCTTGTCATATGTTTCACCATTAATCTTACCTTCTGTTAATGCTGTAGCAGCATCAGATAAGTGATCCATAGCTTTACCATATGTATCTCCATCCATCTTATTAAGAGCTAGAGAACTCATTGTTTCATCCGTAGAATCTAACATCTTATTAAATTGAGCTTCAGTCATCTTATCTTTAGAAATAGCATCCATAGCTGCATCTATTGAACTAACTGTCTTAGCATAAGCATCTTCACTCATCTTACCAGAGTTAACTAAACTCATGGCACGTTTCATTTCATCAACAACCTTAGAGTATGTTTCTTCACTAATCTTACCAGCTTTTAATAAATCCATAGCTGCATCTAAAGAATCAATAGAACTCATATATGTCTTATCAGAAATCTTGTTAGCTTTTAATAATGCGATAGCAGCAGTAATAGCATTGATAGTCTTTTGATATGTCTTATCATCCATCTTCTTAGACTTCTTCATGTCTTCTGCTTTCTTCATAGCAGCAACTGTCTTCTCATAAGACTCATCACTCATTTGTTCTGGTCTTTCGAAGTCACCCTTCTTCTCAGGTTTTTCTGGATTTCCACCAGGTCCACCTGGACCTCCAGGACCACCACTTCTTTTAGCGTCATCAGCATCAGGAACTTCCTTATCATTTACTGCTTCAGCTTGTGTAATATAAGTCTTAGCAGCTTCAAATTCTGATTCTGCATCTTTTAAAGCTTCGGTAACAAACTTAGAAAGGTCACTAAAATAAGTATCAATACCATATTTAGCAGCATTACCTGGTGGAGTTATATTACCAAATGTAGTAATCATAGACTCACACATATCTTCCATTTGTGCTATCGCCGCACGCGCTAATTCTGGATCAAAATTTAAATCATTCTTACCATTCATATTCTTAGTCGAATAGACAAGTTCGACTAACACCTCTTTTCATTTCTAAGCAAGAAGTAGTCCATCTCTTCCTGCAAATAATCATATAAAGAGCATAGGCAACTCTTTATTGTCCACTATCACGCAATAAAAACTATCTAGATAATAGACACCTACTCTATAATATATTTTAATATACAATGCATTCCATTTTCAACCACAAATCATATTTTTTTTTGTAGATTGACACATTTTTAAAAAGAAACAAAAAAAAGAGTATAAAAACTCTTTTATTTTTTATTTTTTTCAGGAACAGTTCTCGAAATATACCAGAAGAATAGAGAACCAAAATAATTACCTAAAATAGCCGTTAATAAAGACCAATCCATTGTTCTGGCAACGCCTAAAGTAATTACATTTGCAATGCAGTGTTGAAATCCACAAAAGATAAATAAAGGAATTCCAAAAATAATACCAAGTGGTGTCTTCTCACGATACATCTTAACAGCTATATACATAATTGTTCCACATAAAAACGCTTTTACAAAAAATGCAATAGAGTTATTCCAAGAAGAAACCTTAGCAACAGCCGCTTCTATTAATTCTGGATCTGTATAACTATATAATAAACCAAATAAATATCCAGAGATTAAATTCACAACCAAGATAATCATTAGGTCTAAGTATGGAATCTTATCTTCGATAAAAAATCCACATTTACCAGTGAATAAATTTTGTCCTAAATAACAAACACCAAGTAATCCAAATGCAAAGATAACTGGTCCAATAGGACTTCCTAATTTTAGTAATGCATAATTACCTAAAGATATTAAAAACGCAGCCCCTATACTCTTTAATATTAATTCTTTCTTTCCTTTCATACAATCACCTTAAAAAGAGTATATCACAAATAAAAAGAAGATTGTCAAAAACAATCTTCTAATTATTATTTATCTCTTCTTAACAAGTTGTTTAGGCATTTCTTTAGCCATTTGATAATTCTTGTAAGAGTCATCATCTGTAACTTCTTGGATGACATGAATAAAACTTGGTACATGAACCTCTTCATCTTCACTACTTAATTCAATTTCCATAATAGCCTGCTTATCCCATTCAGGATAAACATCAATTTCAAAATATTGATTATTTTCCATCAAACAGAATCGAGTCTTATGAATCGTATGAAGATGATTATCAGCTTCCATTAATAATTGAAGGTATTCATCTTGTGTAAGTCTTCTTTCTGTTTCAATTCTCTTCATACCAGAAACTTTTTTCTTTTCTGTTACATAATAAACATAGTCACCATTAATACCTCTTGCTCTAACTCTTCTCTCAATGCCATCGCGACTCTTTAAGTACGTTTGTGTAATATCCACCTCTGTACAATTAGGCATACTTCTTAATTGTTTAAGGTTAGGATAATCAATTAAGAACTTTCTTTCAATTTCAAATGGCTCAGGTTCTCCTAAGAAAGAAGTGATTTCTTTTATTAATCTCTCTAACTTTTCTTCAAAATCAGTACTATTATCAATTACTCTAAGATGAGGATGTCCAGTCCAAGCAGCAATAATCTTATCATCTAATTCAATAGCTTCCGCGATTCCTTCACTTCTAGCCTTATTATTCTCTAACGTATAAGCTTCTGGTTTTCCTTTAGCAGCAGTAATTAAATGGAATACGGCATCATAATAGTCTCTTTCTTTTACTTCGCTCGTATTCAATTCTCTTAATAATCTCTTGAATTCAGCTTTCTTCATATAAGCACTATTATCAAGCATTCCACGATCACAAACGATTAAAATCTTATCTTCTTTCATCGTGCCAGCAGCATAGTCATATACCTCTTCTTTAGTCTTTTGTAAGATGGCCTGACACTTTTGATAATCATAATTGGTTCCACATGTCCAAGGTGCAACTCCATTCGGAATTAATTGAGTAGCTGTCTCTGGTATCATCAGCACTCGATAACCTCTTTTAGAAAAATAATTATCAATCCAGTTAAGTGCCGTTGTCTTTCCAGCACAAGGTCCACCTGTTAAAACAATCTTAGTAATTTTAACATTTCTCTTTTCTTCCAGTGCATGTAACAATTCATCTAAAGAAACATTGTATAACGGTGCTAATAATTTCAACTCCTCAAGAGTTGGAAACGATTTACCAGTCTCCCATTTACTAACAGCCTTATCACTAACACCAAGCTGATACGCAACATATCTTTGTGTATATTCATTTTGAACTCTAAGTTGATATAAATAATTTCCAAAGTCGATTCTTTCCATCAATACCCTCCTCACAATTTCATTATAAAGGTATTATTCTAAATACAATCCATTCTATACTCTACTATTGGTAGAACTTTTATGGTGTTTGAGTCGTTTTTTGTTTTTGAACAGTTCCCATAGTTGGTGGATCACGTCTTAAGCGAGTTGTTAATCGAGAAAGTTCACGATAAAATTTTTCAAATTCTTGATAATAATAACCATATTCAGATCCACTTGTACGAATTCTAACTCTAACAGATTTGTCATGTCGAGCAGAATCAACTGCATATCTCATATCTTTTATTAAAGAAATAAAGATATCATTCCCCTTTAGTTGCATTTTTAAAATATCCTCTCTACCAGAATCAGAATGCCAAGTAATTGCCTTTTGATCGGAATTAATAAAATCCTTTGGTAAGCAATTATATTGACTTTTTGCATCTCCACTTAAATAATAACGACCAATGATTAACTTCATCAAATCTTCAAAAACTTGAAAAGTTTCATACTCCTCTTCTTCTCTTGCAAATCCATTGATTGGTAATTCTAAAACATCTGAAGAAGACCTAAACCAAATATCTCCATCAACTCTTTTGTCTATGCTAAAATGAACTCCATCTTTTTCAATTAGAAATCCGTCATCAAAATCTCCTTCTATACGAAATCTATTTTCCATAAGATCCTCCTACAGCCTCATTTTTCTTTTTACCTAGTTGTGCATTTTTTTGATCACTTGCAACAACCATTTGATAGAAATCTCTCATACTATGTTCTTTATCTACAATATAGGAATCAATTCCAGCACGGTCTGCCCCTGCTTTATCACTTCTAATACTATCTCCAATCATAATACAATCTTCTTTTGGAGTATCTCCAATAGCTAATTGGAAAGATTCCAAATCTGGTTTCATAGCATCTTCTCCTGCTACCATCTTATTAATATAAGGATATAAACCCGTTCTCTTTAATCTTGGAATCTGGGTACCACTAAACCAACTCGTTAGAATAACAATATCCTTTCCTTTAGACTTTAAGTATTCAAATAATTCAACAACACCATCAACAACCTCATCGATAATGGTATCTCCATTATGAATCATCCAACCACTAATCACATCTTCACTAACCGTAAATCCATGTTTTTTAAACTTAGCACTTAGTGTCTTAAAATCATATTTTGGTTCCTCTAATTCATATTCATTTAGAATTCCCTGTTTTTGTTTAAAAAACTCTTCTTGTTCCTCTACAGGAATTCTCTCTCTTAAATAATCATCTTCATGAGACCAATCCGGTATTAATAATGTATAGTCTAAATCAAAAATATATTTTTTATAAGGTTTCATAATAATAAACCCCTCCTAGACAAGTTATTATTATATAAGAAAACACTTGATATTACAACAAAAAAAGAACCAAAATGGTTCTTTATCATTTAAATATGGTGGAGATGAGGAGAATCGAACTCCTGTCCGAAAATAGAGCTACATAAACCTCTACAAGTTTAGTTAACTAATTATATTCGCATAATAACCAAGTAGTTAACGACCAAGTTACTATACTAGTCTTAAAATTCTTTCTATCCTCTAGACAAAGGATAGCTATAACCTATAAAAATGATCCTCTAAAGTATTCCTAGGTGAGAATACTTAAGAAGAGCTAGCCTTATTAATTATATTAGGCGAAAGCAACAGCTTGGCGTGCACCAAACAATGTTGCTATAGCATTTTTAATTTTATTTGCATTTATTTTTTTGCGCCCATGACGTGGACATTCCGACTTGCCATCTATGCTCAACTATTCCCGTCGAAACCAAGTCATCCCCATGTGTAAGTAATTATATCACAAATTGAAAGAAAAAGAAAGAAAAAGGAGCTGATTTAAACTCCTTTATATTGCTTTGCATAACGGATAGTTTGTTTTCTCTTACAAGATAAGCCCGTATTATAAGAAACATCTTGTAGGAAAGGATGATCTAGTTTTTGGTTATAGTATAAGTATCCATTTACTTGATCAATCAATTCTCGAGATACTTTCAAAGATTCCTTCCATAAATCTTCAAAAGAATCCGTATGTTTCTGATGGGACTCGGGATCATACCAAACAGTATGGTCTTGATTTAAAAATGATTCCATTTGTTTCCAGTCATGATGATATGTAATATCACCTATTGAAAAGAGACGCATAAAGCATGAAAATATGTGCAACGAATCATTTCGAACAAAAGAATCGAATAATCGCATCACACGGAATCCTACAACATATTTATGAAAACCATTGGAAACATCATACACTGTTTGATATACGTCATTAATAAACTTTTTCAAGGAAGGACTTTTATGAATCATTCGCGAATAATATTTTTTATTTTTCTTTAGATACTTATTTGATATATATCCATCCATCCACAATTCAAAAAGTCCATGGAAAGAGATATGATACTTATTTGGATAATGTTCCGTAACATAATAGATATAAGGATGTAGTACAACATCCAACACAAAATGATCTAATTGTCCATATAAAAAAGCCATTACCTCAGGATCATATTGAAGATGACCCTTTTTAATAATACGAATCATCGTTAAAAAGAACTTTCTTGTCTGATGAGAATGTTGATAATCAAAAGCCTTATAATCCGTTGCAATCATGGCATCTGGACCTATACAAAATAGTTTGAATAATTCCCAATTCATAGAAATTTTAGGATGAATCATAGAAGAAACCATTTCACCATGAATAGAATGTGTCTTATAACTAGGCATATCCATTCCTCCAAGTGCAAATTATACCATAAAACCTGGGTTTTGAAAAGTGACAAAGAAAAAAGATACTTCTACGAATATCTTCTTAAATTCTTTTGAACATCTCTTTGAATATCTTTTTCTTTTAAAGATTCTCTCTTATCATATGTCTTTTTACCACGACATATACCAAGTAATACTTTTAATTTATTATCTTTAAAATATAGTTTTAAAGGAACAAGAGTTAATCCCTGTAGTTCAATAGCTTGCTCCATCTTTTTAATTTCTTTCTTATGAAGCAATAGTTTTCTGCTTCTTGTTTCATTATGGTTAAAGAGATTGCCTTCTTTGTATTGACCAATATACATATTTAAAAGATATACTTCATGGTTTCGAACAATTCCATAAGAATCTTTAATATTACAATGACCATTACGTACAGATTTAATCTCTGTTCCTGTTAAAACAATACCGGCTTCATACTCTTCTTCTATAAAGTAATCAAAACTTGCTCTTCTATTAATGATCTCCATTTTATCACTCCCAAGTAAGACCCCACGTTAAATCTGGATATCGTTTATTAACAATTGCTTTATATTTTTCATATAAAGCATCATGATTTCTTAATTCACTATCTGTTAAACTAGGATATGTTTTTACTCTAAAATCCGAACTCCATCCACGTCTTTGTGTAACAGTAGTATATATTAATTCTGCTTTTGGTTCAACAACTTGATTTAAATTTGTTCCATCTTGTCCAATATGTTTTCTTAAAGTTACTTCCATAGCAAGACCCGTATAGTTATCAACATCTAATTGGTCACTAATAAAGTTACCTAAAGAATAAATAACAAATGTTTTGCCATCATTAATATATTCAGCCGTTTGAACAACGTGAGGATGAGCTCCAATAATTAAATCAACTCCTAGTCCTGATAAATAATTGGCAATCTCATCTTGTTTCCAATCAACATTCCAAGCATATTCAGTACCCCAGTGCATAGCAACAATCACAAAATCAACTTTATCACGAACACTTGCAATATCAGCTTGTGCTTTTTCAGGAGTATAAACACTATTTAAATAATCTTTTCCATAAGGAGTTTCTAAACCATTCGTCCAAATTGTATAAGAAATAAATGCATATTTAATATGATTGACTTCATATACCTGGGCAACCTTTTCAGCTCTTTCTTCATAACTAGCCCATTGTCCAGAAGCAGCAACCTCTGGATGAGACTTCCAATATTCAACAGAATGAAGAACTCCTGTTTCTCCTTTATCCATCGTATGGTTGGTTGCTAAAGAAACCATGTTAAATCCTGCATCAATGAAAGCATCTCCACAAGCATCTGGTGTATTAAATCGAGGATAATTGGAATATCCTAGATTAGCTCCACCTAAAATCGTTTCTTGATTATAATAAGCAATATCATATTTAGAAGCTATTGGTTTAATAAATTGAAGCATTGGCTTAAAATCATAAGATCCATCATTTTGTCTAGCATCAATATAAATACTAGAGTGAATCAAAGCATCCCCAACCATGAAAACTTTTGCCTCATAGTCAACATCTTCTTTTTGAACTTCCACCTTTTTCTTTTCTACAACTGTTTTTGTTTTAGGAGCAAACAAATCTGCTTTTACAAAGAGAAAATATCCTCCTACTCCTAAACAGCAAAGAATAAGGATTAGTAAAAGAACAATCAAAGGACCTTTTTTTAGTTTTCTTTTTTTCTTTGCTTCTTCCATAATTAATTAACCTTTCTAACAACTTCAAAATCAATAGTTTGTTCATCCTTATTAGCACGAACAACTTTAACACGAACACGTTCTCCAATTGCATACTTGGTATGGCTCTTTTCACCCGTTAAAGTTAAATGTTCTTCATCAAAATGATAGAAATCATCCATATCACGTAATGGAACCAATCCTTCAATTAAATTATCTAGTTGAACAAACATTCCGAAACTAGTAATAGAAGAAATCATACCTTCAAATTCTTCTCCAATATGTTGTTCCATATATTGAGCCATTTTCATATCATCAACTTCTCGTTCACAATCAACAGAAGCACGTTCTCTTTCAGAAGAATGTTCTGCAATATAAACAAGTTTCTCTTCCCATTTTTGTACCGTATCCATATCTACTTTTCCATCAAACAAATAAGTATGTAATAAACGATGAACGGTTGTATCTGGATAACGACGAATTGGAGAAGTAAAGTGTGTATAGCAATCACTTGCTAAACCATAGTGTCCTAAATTATCAGGACTATAGATAGCCTTCTTCATACTTCTTAATAACAAAGTAGATAAAATCTTATATTCTGGTTTATCTTCTAACTGACTAACAATATTTTGAACAGATTTAGGACTTAAATCATTTAAATCTCCTGTAACATGATAACCTAGACCACTAACAAAAGATACAAAACTACGAATCTTATCTGCTTCCGGAGTCTCATGAATACGATAAATAAATGGTAAATTCATAAAGTAAATATGAGAAGCTACACATTCATTGGCTGCAATCATAAAGTCCTCAATTAACTTTTCACCACAACCTCTATCTCTTAATACAACATCTGTAGGTACACAATTCTCATCTACTAAAATCTTAGCCTCATCAATATTAAAATCAATATATCCACGTTTTACTTTTGCCTTACGAAGAATGTCTGCTAACTCTTGCATTAATTTTAAATCTTCAACATATGGTTCATAACCCTCTGGAACCTCATCCTGTTCCAAAATCATATTTACTTTCTTATAAGTCATTTGAATGCGTGAACGAATAACACTTAAGAAAATATCATAATCTAATTGTTTTCCAGCAGCATCAAATTCCATTACACAAGAAACAGCTAAACGATCAACATTTGGATTTAAAGAACAGATTCCATTTGACAATTCATGAGGAATCATAGGAATAACACGGTCTACCAAATAAACACTGGTACCACGATCTTGAGCAGACACATCCAAAGGAGACCCTTCTTTTACATAATGACTAACATCCGCAATATGAACACCTAATTGATAATGACCATTTGATAAACGTTTAATACTAATCGCATCATCAATATCCTTGGTATCATCTCCATCAATCGTAAAGATGACTTCTTCTCTTAAATCTCTACGATTCTTCATCTCTTCTTCCCCAACAGCTGTAGAAACATGTTTCACTTCTTCTTTTACTTCATCTGGAAAATCTACAGGGATATTATATTTATAAATAATAGATAAAATATCAACTCCTGGATCGTTTTGATGTCCAAGAATTTCCATAACTCTTCCTTCATAACGACCAGAACTATTCATCTTTTTCTCAAGACGAACAACAACTTTATGTCCATCTACGGCATTTAAACTTTTTCCTTGAGGAATTTCAATATTCAATTTAATTTTATTATCATCTAATTGAATATGACCAATCCCTTTATGATCAAAGGTAATCGTTCCCACAAAATTTGTCATCTTACGAGCAATAATACGAAGAACTCTACCTTCTAATCGATCTAAGTTCATCTTACTCGTAATTTCAACTAACACAACATCATCATGAATAGCGCCATTCATATTATCTTGAGAAACATAAACATCATCGTCTAAGTTCTCCACTTCTACAAAACCAAACCCTTTTTTATTGACCCTCATGATTCCTTTGCGCAAATGACTATTTTCAAGCAACATATATTTATCTTTATTAGAATGATAAATAAGAACTTCATCTTCTAATTTTTTTAAATCAGATAATAACTCCTGTGTTTCCTCTACTGTTGTAACATCTAGACGTTCTTGAAGTTCATAAATATCTAGTGCTCTATCAGTTTCCTTTAGTGCATTTAATATGCTATCTCTCATAGTATCACCTTCTATTATATTATAAAGTATTTTTCAAGTAATAACTAGTCTTTTTCAAATAAAAAAAGGACCGAAGTCCTTAAATAAACATTGATACTAAACAAAGGATAAAGAAAGCTGCACCTAATAACATTGTTATTCTTGTAATAACAAGTTCGGATCCTCTTTCCTTACGGTTCATAAACAACTCGCTTTGACCTCCAGAAATAATTTGAGGACCTGCATCAGACTTTGCACCTTGAAGTAAAACAATAATTATCAATAATATAGAAATGATTAATAAAGCAATTTGCATAGTTTCCCTCCGTAATAACACAAATATAATACCATAAAGTTCCTTTATTTGCAACTAAAAATGGTTAACAGATACTTTCTATCTCAGAAATAGGAACTTCAACTACTTCTCCAGTAGAACGTGTTTTTACCTCTACCATTCCAGAAGAAGCACCTCTTCCAACAACAATTCTTTTTGGAATACCAATTAAATCAGAATCTTTAAATTTGATCCCTGCTCGTTCTTCACGATCATCTAATAATACATCTTTTCCCTTAGATTGGAATAATTCATATAATTCATTACCAATACGTACTTGTTCTGTGTCTTTCATATCAACAATCACAATCTCTAAATCATAAGGAGATACAATCTCAGGGAAGATTATTCCATGTTCATCATGATTTTGTTCTACAATAGAAGCTAGAATTCTAGCAGGACCAATTCCATAAGAACCCATATAAACAGGTTTCAATTGATTTTCAGAATCCGTATAATATAAATCCATAGATTCAGAGTATTTCGTACCTAATTTAAAGGTATTACCAACTTCGATACCATGCTTAAACTCAAGTTCTCCCCCACAAACAGGACAAACATCATCTTCACATACATTTCGAATATCTGCCGTCTTATAAATTTCAAAATCTTTTATATTAGCATTTTGATAATGATAATCGGTTTTATTAGCTCCTACAAGGAAGTTTTTCATACCCATAACTTCTGTATCTACTACAACTGGAATAGATAATCCAATAGGTCCAGCAAACCCTACTTCGGCTCCTGTAATCTCTTCATCTTCTGAAAAAGTTGCTAACTCTACATTTTTTGCACCAAATAATTGTGAAATCTTATATTCGTTAATTTCACGATCTCCACGTACCATAAAAGCATAAAATTCTCCATCTACTTTATAGATCATCGTCTTACACATTTTATCTTTTGAAATGGAATAAGTATTAGCTAAATCTTCTATTGTTCCGCAATGTGGCGTATGCATAAGTTCATATTTCTTCTCTTTTTCATCACTCTTAGTTTCATGATGACAAGCACAAATCTCAATATTGGTTGCTAAATCACAATTTTTACAAGTAACAACAATATCTTCTCCAATATCCGTAATGGCCTGGAATTCTTCCGAAAGCATTCCACCCATCGCACCAGTTGCCGCACGGACAATCTTATAGTTAAGACCTAATCGATCAAAGATTCTCTTATAAGCATCAAACATCAATTGATAAGAATGATCTAATCCCTCTAAATCTTTATCAAACGTATAAGCATCCTTCATCACAAACTCACGCGTACGAATTAAACCATAACGACTACGAGTTTCATCACGATACTTATTTGCCATTTGATACAAACTAATAGGCATATCCTTATAAGAATGAATCATATCTTTACAAACATCCGCAAATAACTCTTCATGAGTAGGTCCAAGAACATAATTTCTTCCAGCTCGATCTTTGAGAGAAAACATATCTTCTCCAAAAACATATCTTCTACCACTATTCACATAATACTCTTCTGGTAATAGACTAGGCATAACAAGTTCTTGAGAACCAATTCCATCCATCTCTTCACGAATAACATTTTCAATCTTACGTAATACTTTTAAACCAAGTGGTAAGAAAATATAGATACCACTTCCAGCTTTTTTAATCATGCCACTGCGAACAAGTAAGTTTCCACTGACAGCTTCTTCATCTTTAACATCTTCTCTTTTTGTAAAAAAATAACTATTACTTAATTTCATAAAAAACCTCCAAAAAAAGGATGATACCCAAAGGAGTGCAATCGCACGGTACCATCCTTATATTTACTTAATTTGATAACGGGTTCCCCCGGGAATAACTCCATCTATAAAAGTAGGAATGATATAAGATTATAATTAGGTTCACACTATCCCTAAATCACTGTTATAAGAGCTTATAACGTATTGGCTTTTATTTAGATTTTAACGAATGAATGCTCCTGAGAAATGTCTTCCTTTCTTTTCAGGATCATTTCTAGCAGCACTATTAGAATAGAATTCCGGATTTGTGATGGTATCAATTGGACTCATCATAACAGATCCTACTTTTCTTTGAATCAATTGTCTTAATACTGCCTTTTTAATATTGATATGGTAAAGTCCATCCTCTTTTAAAGTAATAAGATCTTTCCATACCTCATCATCTGTAGCCCATTTTGGATAACAGTCATATGTCCATGTTGTTCCAGCACAAGCAGAAATATAAGTCATAATATCTTCATCTTTGGTTGGATGAGCTTCTTGTAAAGCATCAATTACTAACTGTGGCATTCTTTTATCAACAAGTTCGGCACTACAATGTCCAATAGCAAGCGTTTTATGACGCATATCATATGCCATAACAACCGGACAATCAGCAACCGGATGTCCAATAACAACACCAGGTAACTTATTGGTAACGATTAAGATATCTTGTGGAATATCTGTCCATCCTTCTGGAAAGGCCTCCACATAATCTTTTGTTATCTCAAACCAAGTACCTCTCTTATCTTCTTGATCTGCCATAAACATCTTTCTACCATCGAAACCACCATCTTTACCAGCAGCCATACGTCTTTTTAAGAACGTACTCCAACGTTGTTCATAAGTCCAATCAGCTGGGTAAAAACTTTTATTCGCATTCATATTACCATAATGATTACCAGTTTCTATGATTTGAACTGCATTATTTCCTAATACTAAATTTTTAACCATAATTCCATCCCCCCTAAACTGGGTATATTATATCAAATATAAAGAAAAAAAGCAATTACTTGCTTAATTCCTCTTCAATTCTCATTAATTGATTATATTTACAAATACGGTCTGTACGAGACATAGAACCGGTTTTAATTTGTCCTAAGTTTAATCCAACTGCTAAATCAGCAATTGTTGTATCTTCTGTTTCACCAGATCTATGAGAAATAACAGTAGCATATCCATTCTTTCTAGCTAATTCAATCGTCTCTAATGTTTCTGTACTTGTACCAATTTGGTTAACCTTTAATAAGATAGCATTTCCTGCATGTTTATCAATTCCCATTTGAAGGCATTTCTTATTAGTAACGAATAAATCGTCTCCTACTAATTGGATTCTATCTCCTAATCTTTCCGTAATCTTAGTAAATCCTTCCCA
>CAMIXP010000009.1 GCA_946402785.1 uncultured Caryophanales bacterium
GAAACTATAATATTATTGTGGATAATAAGTCTTTAAAAACAATTGTTTATCAAAAACCAAATAAAACAACCAATCTAGAAATGATTGAAATGGCAGATAGAATTGCTCCTCATATCGAAATTGATTACAGTAGAATCACATTAAGAAATAGGAGAGAATACTATTGTGCGAAATATGAATCAGAATGTAATCAATTGATTACGAAAAAAGAAAGAGAAAAAGTAAAACAAAGAAAATTAAATAGTAATGATATTTATGAATTAAAAATAGAAAGAGTACCAGAAGAAAGTGTTCAATTTGAAGAATATGAATTAAAAGTGGCCTATATTTATTACTTAATGAACAAAGGATATGCTTTTGATGAAAAGATGATTAAATCAAACGCAACGGATAAGGAATATGCTTATATTTCAGAACACAATGAAGAATTAAAAGGATTTAATACCAAGATAGATTGGGAAAGAGTATATCCATATGGAGAAACTTTTAAAACGATTCTAGGAAAAGTATCTACCGCAACACAAGGAATTCCAGCAGAAGAAAAAGACTATTATTTAGAAAAAGGCTATAGTCTAAATGATCGAGTAGGAATTAGTTATATAGAGAAAGAATATGAAGAATATTTAAAAGGAGAAAAACCTTTATATGAAATTGTGAATTCTCATGAAGTAAAATTAATCAAAGAAGGTACAAGAGGAAAAGATATTGTCTTAACAATCGATATTAATCTTCAACAACAAATAGAAGAAATTATCACAAGATATGTCTTACAAACAAAATGGGAACCAAATACCGAATATTATGATCATTCAACTGTTGTGATAGCAGACCCTAATACCGGAGAAATACTTGCCATGGCAAGTAAAAGATTAGTAAATGGTCAAATAGAAGATTATACAACAAGTATTCTAACATCCCCAATTATGCCAGGATCGATTGTAAAAGGAGCATCCATGCTAGTTGGGTATAATACAGGTGCCGTAAAAATAGGAGAAAGAATGTTAGATGAATGTGTAAAAGTCGCAGGAGTCGCAGAGAAATGTTCCTCTGTTAGTGGACTAGGAGTCATTAATGATATCACTGCTCTCGCAAAAAGTAGTAACGTTTATCAGTTTAAAATAGCCATCCGAGTAAATGGACAAGAATACTTTAGAGGAATGAAAATGAATTTTAATCAGTCAGCCTTTGATACGTATCGAAATATGTATCATTCCTTTGGATTGGGAGTAAAAACAGAAATTGACTTGCCAGTAGAAAGTAAAGGATACACTTCTACTGATCGAGCGGCAGGTAATCTATTAGACTTTGTCATGGGACAATATGAAACATATACGCCAATACAGTTATCTCAATATATTTCAACGATTGCGAATGGTGGTTCTAGAATCAAACCACATCTATTAAAAGAAGTACATGCATCCAGTGAAACAGAAGAAATTGGAGAGCTAGAAATGAAAGTAGAGCCAGTAGTCTTAAATACGATTGATACAAGTCCAGAATATATGGCACGTGTCAAAGAAGGATTCTATGCCGTCATGCATAGTAGTGGTGGTTATGGTGTAGGGTATATGGACGATTGGATGCAAGCAGCTGGTAAAACAGGAACCTCTCAAAGCTTTATCGATACGAATAATGATGGAGTCATTGACACAGAAACAATTACGAGCACCTTTATTGGATATGCTCCAGCATGGAATCCAAAAGTAAGCTTTGTAGTAACATCACCAGATTCTTCTCATCCAAATTCTAATATTGATTATAGAAGCTTAGTAACTTATTATTTAACGAGAGAAATTACTAGAAAATATACAGAATTGTACGGTCTCTATTAGTAAAGCAATTGACAATCAGACGTAAAACAATGTATATTAAAAATAGAATAGTAGGTGATAATTCATGAGACTTAAAAGAAGAAAATTATTAAAAGATATCATGATCTTTTTAATACCAATCCTTCTATGTGTTGGTGGATATTTTGTATATGATAATTATATAAAACCAAAAGGAATTCCAAGCGTTAACAAATTAATAAAAGACAAGAAAAACAAAGGATATTCCGATAAAGATCAAAATAAACTAAATAAAGATGACTATGTAAATGAATTACCAGCTTTCCGTGAACAATATGGAAACCCTTATATCATGGGAAGATTACAAATACCAAACTTAAATATTGATACCTTAATTACAAGAGCCAACAATAATGAGTACTATTTAAACTATAGTCTTACAGGAGAATGGGATGGATTAGGCGTACCATTCTTTGACTACCGTAATGTCAATCTAAATGAAGATAGACAAATCAATATTTATGGACATAATACTCAAAAAGAAGAATTCTATGATAGACTTCCATTTACGAATTTAGAAGCCTATATGGATAAAGGTATTTTTGATAACTATCGAGATGTATATTTAAGCATCGATGAAAGAATGCTTGAATTTGAAGTGGTAGAAACCAAACTAATTACAGATGGAAATAATGAACATATGAAATTATTATTCTCAGATGATATGGACTTTATGCAACATATGACAAAATTGATTTCCAATCCAATTTATACAACAGAGGATGCATCTTTTACAGCAAATGATAGAGTATTAGTATTACAAGTTTGTCATTATGATCCAATGGGGTCTTACTTATTGATAATTTGTAAAGAGAAAAAAGAGTAAAGTAATGTAGTAAAGTGCAAGTGTTTTTACGGATAACACTTGCATTTTTGTCATATTTATGAAAAAATAATTATGATAAGATAGTATATATAGATAGAGGGTGTGAAGATGGCTCATTATGGAATAACGAGTGAATCTCAATTAATTGATTATGCAACTATTAGAAGCGGATGTGTTGCTTATGTAGAAGCTTTAGAAGGTTTTACGACAGCCGCACAACAAATAATAGAAGCAGGAACAATCATGAATAAGGATGCTTTGTCAGTAGATGGTGCTTCCATGCAACCAGTGTTGTATGAAACAGCTGAACAAATTGGAAAGTTAGCAAATGACTATGCTGCAATTGCAAATGGAATATATGAACAAGCAATAGCCATTTATAATGAACAAGTAGCAGAACTAAATGAATATTATAGACAGTTGGCTGCTCAACAGGCTGCAAAGCAGAATAATGGTAAGTAGGAGAGTGATCGTATGGCAACATTACAGTTTGTAGAAGATAAAGTAAATGAAGCGATAAATCAGCTTACCCTTTCTGAGACATCCCTAAGTAAAATTCAATCTGGAATGGTTTCTGGAATTGGATTAATTACAGGAGCAAGAGGAGCAAACTATCTTGATACAGGAAGTTTAAGTGCAACCGCTAGCACACCTGATTTATGTATTCAACAAGTAACACAGTTAATATCAACAATTAATGAAAAAGCAGATGCTGTTAAAGAATTTAATGCTGGATACGAGAGTATGGGATTCTTACAAAAACTATTCTCTACTATCGGAATGGCAGCAACAAAGATTACACAAGGTTTCTTTACAGCAGGTGAACAAATCGTTGATGGATTTGCATCTGCTTTAGGAATGATCTTAGGTGGAACTGCCAAAGAAAAAATTGGAGAATTCGTACAAAAAGATCATGTAGGAGATGCTTATAGAAACTTTTATTATAATACTTCCTTAGGAAAATCAATTACACAAGGAAGTTGGATGAGAGAAGACGGAATGGCCGCCAAACTATTTGAAATTGGTGGTACCGCATTAGGATATGCAGCAGTTATGTCTGTAGGTGGTGGTATAGCCGGAAAAGCCTTCGGATATGGATCAAAAGTTGCACAAGCAGGAATGACTGCTTGGAAAGCAGGATCTGTGGCTGCAAAATCTTCTCTAGCATTAAGTGCATCTTTAGCTGGCGTTGGTGCCGTAGGTGGTACCATGCAATCTGGCCTTGCTTCAGGTATGAGCTATGATGATGCATTCAAATTAGGAGTTAAAAATGGTTTAAAATCAGCAGCACTTGTTGTTGGTGTAAACTATGCTATTAAAGGACTTGCATCTGCAGTAAGAACATTTAAAGCAAATCATGCAGCTAAATTAGCAGGCGCAGCAGACGATGCAGGAAATCTAGCAGATGATTTAGGAGGCATGGGTGACGATTTAGGAAATGCCGCAAAAGGTGGAGGATCTAATCCAAGTGGTGGACCTTCAGGAGGCGGACCATCTGGAGGTTCAGGTGGTGGTCCAGGAGGACCTAATCCAAGTGGAGGAACAACTCCAGGAGGAGGATCATCTACTGCTGAGAAAGTGTTCAACAAAGCAAAAGATACAGTTGACGATTTTGCAGATGACTTTGCAGATGATGCAGCACAAAAAGCAAAAGAATTAAAAGATGCTGCAGAAAAAACGGACAATATCATTCAAGAAAGAGCTAGATTAAAAGAATTATTAAAGAATACAGATGTTAACTCACCAAAATATGCAGAATATCAACAACAATTAAAAGATCTAACAAACTCATTAAAAACAGCACATCCTGACAAAGTAATGGCTGCACAAAAACAAGCAGCAGAATCAGTATTCTCAAAAGCACAAACAGATGGATTAGAAGCTGCTCGTGCTGCTATCAGAAACAGTGGAACAGTTGATGATGCATTAAATGCTGCAAGAGAGGCAGCAATCAAAGCAGGTGCAAACTCAGATGATGTTCTTAAAGTAATAGATGCAGCAGGAAAGAATATCAAAGCAAATCCAATGGAAATGATGAGATTCAAGATTCAAAATGGATTTGCTACACCAGGAGTTGCCGCAACACCAGCTGGAGGAGGCGCATCTGTTGCTGCAGATGCTGCTAAACAAGTTGTAAAAGAAGGAACAGATGATTTAATTGGAGCTGTAGGAAAAGCCGCAGGAACTCCACCAGTACCAAATACTCCATCTACACCAGATGTTATCTACTTAGGTGGAAAAATGGTAGAACAAGGTGGAGACGATGCCATTGCAGCAGCAGCTAATATGGGTCAAATGGCAGCAGCACCAAACCCAACTGCTTTAGGAGTTGCCGGTGGAAGTGCAGTAGGCGGTGGATCTGCTTTAGCAGGAATGTCCGATGACTTTGCAAATGCACTTTCAAATAGTAGTGATGACTTTGCAAATGCACTTTCAAATAGTAGTGATGACATTACAAACGCCTTAACAGGTGTAGAAGATGATTTATTAAATGCCGCAGCTAAATCAAGTAACAGCGTTGGAAATGGCGTTGCAGGATCAGCACCTCAAGGTGCAGGAAGCATCGTAGGAAGAGGTCTTGGAGAAAGCAGTGACGATCTTGCAAATGCAATTTCAAATGGTTCAGATGACTTTGGAAATGCAATGGGAGGATCATCTAGCAACCTACCAGCAGTCAGACCAGAAAATTTACCAGCTGTTAAGCCAAATAATTTACCAGCAGTTCAACCAGGCGGTGGAAGTGTTCCATCAGCTATCGGAGGAACGGGAGATGATGTAGCAAATGCATTAGCTCAAAATGCAGATGATGCAGGAAGAATCATTTCTCAAAATGCAGATGACGCAGGAAGAATCATTTCGCAGAATGCAGATGATGTTGGTAATGCAGCAGCCAAAGCAGGAAGCGGATCAGGCGGAACTGGAGGTTCAGGCGGTGGACCTACAGGAGATGCTGCTAAATATCAACAAGCATTAGATGATTATCAAGCCGCACTTGATAAACATGACGCTTTACAAAGACAATTAACCGATTTAGGAGAAATACCAGGAAATGCACCACAAGCTGAATTTGAAGCTGTAAAAGCACAATTAAGAGCTGTGGAAGATCAAATGGCAGGACTTGGTGATGATATAGCAAAATATAGTGGAGGAACTCCTGGAGCTGGAGCATCAGGCGGAAGCAATTTACCAGCTGTACGTCCAGAAAGTTTACCAGCAGTTCAACCAGGCGGTGGAAGTGTTCCATCAGCTATCGGAGGAACGGGAGATGATGTAGCAAATGCATTAGCTCAAAATGCAGATGATGCAGGAAGAATCATTTCTCAAAATGCAGACGATGCAGGAAATGCCATCGCAAGATCTGGAAATGGATCAGGAGGATCATCTGGTGGCTCTTCATATGGAAAAGCAACCAACTATCAAGAGGCTGCCAATAATTATCAAAAAGCTCTTGATCAATATGATGATTTACAAAGACAATTAACCGATTTAGGAGAAGTACCTGGAAATGCATCTCAAGCTGAATTTGAAGCAATCAAAGCTCAAATGAGAGCAATTGAAGAACAAATGCCAGCACTTGGAGATGACATGGCAAGATTTAGTGGAGGAAACAGTGGAAATCTTCCAGCTGTTAGACCAGAAAATCTACCTGCAGCCATTCCTGAAACCCCACCTGTAGTACCAGGATCTGGAAGTAATTTACCAGCCGTTGTTCCATCAGGAGGAAGTAATTTACCAGCAGTAATTGCAAATAATGTAGATGATCTTGGAAATGCAATAGCTCGAAATGGTGGAAGCAACTTACCTGCTGTAGTAGGTGGAAGCAATGTACCAGCAGTAGTTGGAGGAAATAATTTACCAGCAGTAGTTGGAGGAAACAATTTACCTGCAGTAGTTGGAGGAAACAATTTACCAGCATTACCAAGTGGATCAAATCTACCTGCTGTAGTAGCTGGAAGCAACTTGCCAGCATTACCATCTGGTGCAAATTTACCTGCTGTAGCAGCTGGAAGCAATTTACCAGCCGTTGTTGAACCACAACCTAATGGATTAATGGTTCCACCAGAACCAGGACTACCTGTGGTACCAAAAGGACCGGGAGAATTAATGGTTCCACCAGAACCAGGATTACCTGCAAAACCAGAAACAACGGCATTGGCAACTGTTCCACCAACAACTGTATATCCACCATCACAACCAACGGGAATTATACCGGTTACACCTGTTACACCAATACCACCAATTGTACCAACACCAACACCTAATATACCAATACCACCAGTTGTTACAGCAATTGATCCAGTATTACCAGTACCACCAGTTACACCACCAGTTGATCCAGTAACACCGGTACCACCAGTAACACCTGTTGACCCAGTTGGTCCAGGAACACCTGAAACTCCAGTTACTCCTGTAACACCAGTTACTCCAGTAACACCTGAAACACCAGTAACACCAGTTACTCCAGTAACACCGGTACCACCAGTAACACCGGTTACTCCAGTACCTGTTACACCAGCAACACCAACACCACCTTCTGAATATGCACCAATTCCAGATACAATGGTTGGAAGAAAGAAAAAATCTATTAGAGATTATGCAATCCCTGCTGTTCTAGGAGCAGCTGCCGGAGTTACCGGAATTGCGGTTGCAGCAACTCGTAATAAAGATGAAAAAGAACACCTTGAAGATGATGAGGATGAAGACGAAGATGAAGATTACTTCAAGGAAGAAGAAAAAGCATAAAAGGAGGAATGAAAATGGCTGAGAAAATACCAGAGAAATTTTTACCAATTGGTACAGTAGTAACATTAAAGGGAGCAGATAAAAGAGTAATGATTCTTTCATACTTAATCTTCCCAACAGGTGAAAAGGAAGCAAAGAAAATGTATGATTACGGAGCATGTAGTTTCCCTGAAGGTGTTGTAGATAGTAAAGTGGGAATTGGATTCAATCATACTGATATCGAAAAAATTGATCACATGGGATTAAAAGAAGATGATGAATTTAAGAAACTAAATGATCTTCTTGGTAAATATGGTGAAGATATCAAAACAGAATTCAAAAAAACATTTGAAGAAAAATAAGAATCAAAAAGAGCAGCAATGCTCTTTTTTCGTTGCAAAATAACGAAAAATGTGGTATAATATAGATATGTAGAGAGGAATGAAAATATGAAATTTATAAGTAATTTAAAACCATCATGGGCAGGCATTTTAGCAATCGCAGTTGCATGTTCTGTTATTTCATATCACAACAACAAACTCGCAGAAGAAACCAAAAAAGATCAATATATTCATCAGATTAATATTCCAACATTTGAAGAGGTATTTGAACCAGCAGTAAAATCATTTGATGAATTAGAAACACAATTAAATGAAGTTATTATTCCAGAAGGATTAGATTTAGATCAAATTGAATCAGAAGAAGCAGAAGAAATAACAGAAGAGGCTGGTTTTTCTAAATAAAACCAGCTTTTTTATTGATAAAACGTAAAAAACTTTTGCAAAATATAAAAAATATGATAAAATACTGATAGACGTGTAAGGAGGGATGAACATGGCTAAAGTAGGAAATAGACAATATAAAACTCTAGTATGTAGTGAATGTAAAGAAGAAAATTATAGAGAAGAGAAAAATGTAAGAAATACAACAGACCGTCTTGAAATGAATAAATACTGTCCTAAATGTAGAAAACATACAGTACATAAAGAAAAGAAATAAAATAAGTTTATCGCTTATTTTTTAGTTTATTAGGAGTGAGAATATGATTAGTACAAATGATTTAAAAAATGGTATTACGATTGAATATGAAGGAAATATTTTCGTAGTAATGGATACACAACATGTTAAACCAGGTAAAGGGGCAGCAATCGTAAAAGCAAAATTAAAAAATCTAAGAACAGGTGCTATTTATGAACAAACTTTCAATGCAGGAGTAAAAGTAGCTACTGCTCGTATTGAAAAACAACAAATGCAATATTTATATAACATGAATGATATCTTCTATTTCATGAATATGGATTCTTATGAACAATTAGAAATTCCAGCATCAAAAATAGGAGATCAAGCAAAATTATTAAAGGAAAACTTAGAAGTTTATATTACAAGTTATGAAGGAGAAATCCTAGGTATTGATTTACCAGATAAAGTAGAACTTGTAATTACTCATACAGAACCAGCTGTTAAAGGAAACACTACAACAAACGCATTAAAAGATGCTACTGTTGAAACTGGTTTAATGGTAAGAGTTCCATTATTCATTGAAGAAGGAGAAACAATTATTGTTTCTACTGCAGATGGAAAATATGTATCAAGAGCGTAAGCTCTTTTTTTGTTTGGTATCAAAAAGAAATAATGTTATAATAAAAGAGTAGGGTGAGAAAATGAAAAAGAAAATATCCATCGGTCTATTTATTGATACATTTTATCCCATGGTAGATGGAGTCATCATGGTAGTAGACAATTATGCAAAAAGACTTGCTGACATCGCAAATGTCTATGTTTTTGCACCTAAAATACCTCATAAGAGATTTGATGATTCAAAATTTAATTATAAAGTAATACGTTGCAATTCACTAAGTGTTCCTTTACTAGATTATTCTTTACCAATTCCAAAGATTGATCCAAAGTTTAGAAAACAATTAGATGAATGCAAATTAGATATTATTCATATTCATTCTCCAATGACACTAGGTAAAATTGGAATTCAATATGCAAAAGAACATAATATTCCAGTGATTGGTACCATGCATAGTCAGTATAGACAAGACTTTTATCGAGCAACGCATTCGAAAAGAATCGCTAACCAATTAACAAAAGAGATTATAAAAGTCTATGAAGAATGTGATGAGTGCTGGACCGTCAATCAGGAAGTCGCAAGAATCTTTCATGAAGAATATGGATATAAGAAATTACCAATTGTAAAGAATAACGCAACAGAAATGAAACCAGTAAAAGATATTCAAAAAAGTAGAGAAAGAATCAATGAACTTCATCATTTAACAGATGAAAAAGTATTCTTATTTGTTGGAAGAATCAATAAATTGAAAAATATCTTTTTAATTATAGATGCTTTAAAAATATTAAAAGAAGAAAACTATAAAATGATGTTTATTGGTACAGGACAAGATGAATTATTATTAAAAGAAAAAATAAGGGAATATGGTTTAAAGGATAAAGTATTGATGATAGGAAAAGTAACAGACAGAGATCTACTCGCAGACTATTATGCAAGAGCGGATTTATTCTTGTTCCCATCTTTATATGATGCCAATTCCATTGTACAAATTGAAGCAGCTTCTCAAAAAACACCAGTATTGTTCTTAGAAGAAGCCGCAACTGCATGTAATATCAAAGATAATCATAATGGATATTTATCAAAAAATAGTGCAAAAGAATATGCAAAACGAATCAAAGAAATTATAGAAGATGAAGAAACCTATCAAAAGGTATGTGAAAATGCTTTTAAAGAGTTATATATTAACTGGGATGATGAAGTAAAAGAAATATATGAATCTTATTTAAAATGGATAGAAAGAAGGATGAAGTAATGGGACTTTTTACGAAAAAAAGAAAAGATGCTGATTGGGTAAAACCACAAGATGCGATTGGTATGATTATGCCATTTATTATGCCAAGAAGAACAGATGCGGAAGTATCTAGTCAAATCGATATCGATGTAACAGAATTAGTAAAATATGTTGAAAAGTACAATAAAGAAGAACATGAGTATAAAATGAGTTACTTCCATGCCATTGCATCCTGCTTTGCTAAAATCATGTTTGAAAGAAAGAAACTAAATCGTTTCATTAAAAATAAACGTGTTTATGAAAGAAAGAAAGTATCCTTTGGATTTATTGCAAAAGATAAATTAACTGATAAAGGAGAAGAGAGAATTATTTGTTTAGATATTGATCCAAAAGATAACATTCAAACACTTAGTAGAAAAATGGCTATCGACGTTTTTAAAGCAAGAAAAGAAGGAACGAATAGTATGGATGGTATTCTAAAATTCTTTGTTGCTATGCCAAAATGGCTATTATCATTGGTTGTTAAAATCATATTCTTCCTAGATAATCATGGAATTAACCCAAAAGCCATTACCGAAGGAGATACCAATTATGTAAGTATTCTACTAAGTAATTTAGGTAGTATTAAATCCAATTCTATTTATCATCATTTAAATGAATATGGTACAAATTCCATCGTTATTACCATTGGAACCATTCGAGAAGAAAAAGGAAGAAAAATAGTGGATATTCAAGCAACACTAGATGAAAGAATTGCAGATGGATTCTATTTCGTAAAATCCATTCAATTAGCAGAGTATTATGCACTACATCCAGAATTATTAGAAGAGGAATTTGATAAGATAGTTGAAAAAGAAGAAAAGAGTATGTAAATACTCTTTTTACGTTGAAAAGTGACAAATAGAAGCAAATAACTAGTGTTTTGAAAAGTCCTTGGTGTATAATAAGATTAAGAATGGGAGAGTTTGATTATGGCAAAAAGAAGACGAAGAAAATCTCATAGAAAAGAAAAACTAGAACTAAAAAAAGAGATTTATGCAATTCTCTTTATTTTAGCAGCTATTTTTGGACTAGGAAAACTAGGACCAGTAGGTAGATTTTTAGCCGCTTTTTCATTATTCTTAACAGGATCTACTTACATGGTATTCTTAGTAGCATTATTAATACTAGGAGTATATGTATTTATCAAAGGAGAATGGCCTGAATTTTTCTCAACAAAGTTCTTAGGATTATATTTATTTATTATCGGTTTATTATCCTTTATGCATTGGAACTTTATCACAACGTATAATGGAAACAATAGTATGATTTATAAAGAGACAATGAATGCTTTAACCAATGCATTTAATTTAATTATGAAAACAGGATCTGTTGCTGATATCAAAGTAGGGGGAGGACTCATCGGATGGGTATTCGCAAGTCTCTTCGCAACATGGTTCTCAGAAACAGGACTTCGTATTATTTCTATTGTATTTTTAGTAGTAGGAATCATTTTATTCACAGGATTCTCTATTAGTGACTTTATTAAGAATACAATGACAGAAGTAAAAGATAAAACAGAAACAATTAAAAAGAATATTTCAAAAGACGATGACGAGGAAGAAGAAGGTAAGAAAGTTATTATTAGTAATGGTAATGAAATAGAAGAAGTAGAAAAACCAACCATTAAAAGTATTGATGACTTAAAGAAAACACCAGATGATAAAAAAGAACAACAAGAAGAAAAAGTACATCAAAATCCAATTAACCCAAGTTATCAATTACCTCCACTTGATTTATTAGCCAAACCAAATAATAAAAACAAAGGAATGGACAATTCTGCCATTGAAGCCAATATAACAAAACTAGAAGAAGTATTAAAGAGCTTTGGTGTTATCGCAAAAGTAGTAGAAGTTCACATTGGACCTACCGTTGCTCAATATGAATTAGAGATTGCTGCTGGTACAAGAGTTAATAAGATTACAACATTAAGTAGAGAAATTGCGTTAGCTTTATCAAAAAAAGATGTACGTATTGAAGCACCAATTCCTGGAAAAAGTACAGTAGGAATTGAGTTTGCAAATGACAATCCAACATCCGTTAGTTTCTATGAGATTATGGCAAGTAAGACGATGATGCAAAATCAAGACAAGAAATTAATGGTACCACTTGGTAAATCCATTATGGGAGACATTGGAGTCTGTGAAATTAATAAAATGCCACACTTATTGATTGCTGGTACAACTGGTTCTGGTAAATCGGTTTGTGTAAACGGTGTTATTTGTTCCATCTTAATGAGAGCAAAACCAGACGAAGTAAAACTAGCATTAGTCGATCCAAAAGTAGTTGAATTATCTATTTATAATGGAGTTCCACACTTAGTATGTCCAGTTGTATCCGATCCAAAACAAGCAGCCATTTTACTACAAAAAATGGTAAATGAAATGGAAAAAAGATATCATATGTTTGGAGCAACAGGAACGAAAAAAATTGAAGGTTATAATGAGTATGTAGATGATTATAATAAGAAACATCCAGATGAACCAATGGAAAAAATGCCATTCATTGTGATCGTAATTGATGAGTTATCTGACTTAATGATGGTAGCTGCGAAAGAAGTAGAAGATTCTATTCTTAGAATTACACAAAAAGCACGTGCTGCTGGAATTCACTTAATTGTCGCAACACAAAGACCATCTACGGAAGTCATTACCGGATTAATTAAAGCGAACATTCCATCTCGTATTGCTTTCGCAGTAGGATCAGGAATTGACTCTAGAACCATCTTAGATCAAATTGGTGCAGAAAAACTATTAGGTAAAGGAGATATGCTATTCTTACCAATTGGTCAAAATACACCAACTCGTATTCAGGGATCTTTTGTAACAGATGCAGAAATTGCTAAGATTATTGACTTCACCAAGAAACAACAAGATGCTCAATACGATGATACATTTATGAAACTAGAAGAAGAAAAGAATGAACCAGATAAAGAAAATGTAGAAGATGTAGAAGCAGAAGGAGATACCTTATATGATGAAATCAAAGACTTTGTTATTAAGTCTCAAAAAGCATCTGCCTCTTTACTACAAAGAAAATTCAAAATTGGTTATAATAAAGCCGCAACCATGATTGATCAACTTGAAGAAGATGGAATTATTGGTCCAGCAACCGGTAATTCAAAACCAAGAGAAGTATTATTCCAATATGAAAAGACAGATGATGAATAATCATCTGTTTTTCTTTCATTGAAAAAAACCCATATTTTTTATATAATAAAAATAAGAAGAAAGAAGGTTGGTTTATGGCTACACCACATATTGAAAGTAAAAAGGAAGATATCGCAAAAACAGTATTAATGCCAGGAGATCCTCTACGTGCAAAAATGATTGCGGAAACCTTTTTAGACAATGCAAGATGTGTGAATACAGTAAGAAATATTTTAGCGTATACAGGAACTTATAAAGGAAAAGAAGTAACAGTATTCGCATCCGGAATGGGAAATCCAAGTATGGGAATCTATTCCTATGAATTAATGAATGAATATGGTGTTGAAGAAATCATTCGTGTAGGAAGTTGTGGAGCATTCTTAAAAGATTTAGGATTGTATGAAGTAGTAATTGTAGATAATTCTATTTCTGTATCGAATTATTTATGGGAACTTACGAAAGAAGCAGATCGACTTCTTCCAGGAAATCCAGAATTAAATTTAAAATTAGAAGAAGCTGCTAAAAGACTAAATAGTAAAGTAAACCATGGAAACGTTTATTGTACCGATGTATTCTACAATGATGTAGATATCGATTCGCTAGTAAATGACTATGGTTGTGTCGCAACAGAGATGGAAACATTTGCTTTATTTAGTAATGCAAGAAAGCTAGGTAAGAAAGCATCTGCTATTTTAACCGTATCAGATAACTTAATTACCAAAGAAGAAACAACTTCAGAAGAAAGACAAAATTCATTTAATAAAATGATTGAAATCGCATTAGAATCCATTCTATAAAAAACATGATGAGGTGATAAAGTGCAATACATAAAAAAAGACCTTGGGTCTTTTAATCTTCATATGATTAAAACCAATAAATTTAAAACCATTACCATGAGAGTCATCTTTCATAGTCCTATCCAAAAAGAAGATATTACCAAAAGAAATGTATTATCCGATATATTACTACAATCAAGTAAAAAGTATTCTTCCAAAAGAAATATGATTATAGAGTCAGAGAACTTATATGCTGCAGATCTCTATAATAATACGCAAAGACTAGGAAACTATATGATGACCAGTTTTATCTTACAAGTTTTAAATGATCGATATACAGAAAAAGGTAATTTCAACAAAGCAGTAGAATTCCTAAGTAGTATTATCTTTGAACCAGATGTCATAAACGATAGTTTCCAAGAAGAAGCTTTATCGATCGTTAAAAAGAATTGTGAGGATATGATCTCCACGGTAAAAGAAGACCCAGTAGATTATGCTTTTATTCGCCTAAAAGAAGCATATGATAAAGAAAATCCTATTTCTTATCGAATGGTAGGATACAAAGAAGACTTAGATAAAATCAAAGGAAAGAATCTATATGATTATTATAAGAACATGATAGAAAATGACTTTGTAGATATCTTTGTAGTAGGAGATTTTGAGGAAGATGAATTACTAAGTTTAATTAAAAAGAATTTTAAATTTAGAAAAATAAAGAAACAAAAAAAATCCTATGAAATAGAAAACAAACCAGTTCGTAAGAGAAGATTAATTGCCAAAGAAAAAGTAAATGCTACACAATCCAAAATGGCAATTGCTTGTCCGGTAGGAAATTTAAAACCATATGAGAAGAATTATCCTCTTGTCCTAGGAAATATTATTCTAGGGGGAGGAGTAGATTCCAAATTATTTAAAGAAGTAAGAGAAAAGAATTCTCTATGTTATACTATTTTCTCTGGATATAGTAAATTGGATAATATGATATATATTTCAGCTGGAATTGATCGTACGAATTTTGATAAAACAGTCGATCTAACAACTAAAATTCTAGAGAAAATGAAAAAGGGTAGAATCAGTGATAAAGATATTAAAATCGCAAAAGAGTTTTATAATACATCCATCACATCCATAGAAGAAAGCCCTATGAATTTAATGAGAGAATATATTGCAGAAGAAATCATTCAAATGGAACCATATCAAGAAAGAAAACAAATCATGAATAAAGTAACCAAAAAAGAAATTGTAAGAGCAATGAAGAAAGTGAATATGGATACCATATTCTTACTAGAAGGTGAATCAGATGAAAACAATTGAGTTAGTTGGACTAGAAAAAACACTTTATCATGAAACATTAAAAAATGGTTTAGAAATCTATCTATTACCATATGAAGATAAAACCAATTATTATATTAGTTACGCAACGAGATATGGAAGTGATGTATTATCCTTCAAGGATAGTGGAGAGTATACTCCTCCTTTAGGAGTTGCTCATTACTTAGAACATAAATTATTTGAAGAACCATCAGGAGAAGATCCATTCACTTTTTTTGCCAATAGTGGAAGTGATGGGAATGCATCTACTTCTTATGATAATACGCAATATATTTGTATGGGATCTAAGAATTTTAAAGAGAACTTAGAGTACCTTTTAAGATTTGTGAATAATCCTTATTTTACAGATGAAAATGTAGAAAAAGAAAAAGGAATCATCGCAGAAGAAATCAAAATGTATAATGATCAACCAGATTATAAATTAGAAATGAAATTAAGAGAGAATCTTTATCATATTAGTCCAAGAAGATATGATATTGCTGGATCCATAGATGAAATTAAAAGAATCACAAAAGAAGACCTATATAAGTGTTATGAGGCATTTTATAAGCCAAATAACATGTTTGTATTAATCACAGGTAAATTCGATCCAGAAGAAGCTTTAAAGGTCATAAAAGATCAATTAGATCATAAGATAGAAGATGAGTTACCAACCATCATCAAAGTAAAAGAACCAAAGAGTGTCGTAAAAGAAGAAGAAACCATCAAAGAAACAATTGAAATACCAAAAATAGGGTATGGAATCAAAGTACCAAAGAGTACCATTCCTCTAGAAGAGGTAGAAAGAAATCTCTATATGAATATGTTCTCAACCATTCTTTTTGGAGCATCCTCTGAATTTAGAGAAAGAGTAAGAGAATCAAAAGTATTAAATGATCTCTATATCGATTGGGAAGAAGAAGAGAATTATTACACATTCTATTTACTCGCATCTACAACTTCTCCAGAAGAACTATTAGAAGAAATAGAATATGAATTCAGTCATATTTCGATTACAGAAAACAGCTTAGAAAGAATCAAAAAAGTATGGATTGCAAATGAAATCAAAATGATTGATAGTCCAGAAAAAGCGCAAAGCTATTTATTTGATGATTTAATTACTTATAAGAAACCAATTCCGAATCGAATGGAAATCATCAAGAAAATGGATATCAAAACATTAGAAAAATTAGTAAAAGAAATAGACTTAAGTCATAGAAGTATTTTAAAAATGCTTCCAAAGAAATCAAAAAAAGAAAGAAATTATGATTCATAATTTCTTTTTATTGTATTTTATATTATAATGGATATAGGCTAAGGAAGTGTGATTATGAAACAGAAACAGAATTGGTTATATGGATTAATAATGGTTTTATTATTTCCATTATTCGTACGAGCAGAAAGTGATTTTACGGTATATGATGCCTTTATGGTGGAATTATTTACTTCCATTCATGCCGCTGGTTTTATCATTCTTCCTATTTCAGAGTATTTAAAAGGAAAAGGGCAAGAAGTGAAATTTTGGGGTCTCTTTTTGATGAGAGTACTTGTATTATTGATAATAACTCCTCTTTTTCCTTATATATGTTTTGTAGAAGTTGCCGCAATGTTTATTGTTCCAATCGTATTGAGTGGTAAAGGAGGAAATACAAATATGTCATTAGCAAATGCATTTACAGTAGAAAGTCCAAAAGGAATTTTAAAATGTTCAAAATGTGGTAGAGAAGCAGCTTATGGAAATAAGATTTGTCCACAATGTGGAGCAGAATTAAAAGATGCGAAATATTTATGTCCAACTTGCCATGCAGAAAATGTATCTACCGCAAAATATTGTAGAGAATGTGGAGGAGTTTTAATGAGTGGAAGCGATAGTGTTGCATTAAACTCTGTTACTTGTCCTAAGTGTAAGACACCAATCTCTGATAAAGTTAAGTTTTGTAAGAACTGTGGGGCAAACGTTGAAAAACTAACTGCTACTTTAGATTCCCGTGCCAATGTAGGAACTCCAATTAAACGTGATGCATTCGATCCTATTTTCTTTACAGGATCAGAAAGTGCCATTGTTCATAAGATGGTTGTAGCAGAAATCAATAAGAATCCAATGATAAAAGGAAAAACATTACCATCAATTGAATTTAGAAAAATAATGTTAACATTAATCTATGTAGTTTTAACATTTGTAATTCTAACACTTTATGTTGCTTATCATACATATTTAGGAGTAGATTTATTAATCTTTGCTATTCTAACAGGAATCTTTATTTATATGACAAGAAAATATAGTGTTGCCAGTTATATTGAATCAGAAGTAAAGAAAAGACCGGATGAAAAGATTAGTTATATTGCATCTAGCATTTTATCAGATGCATCCGCAAGTAAAGCACCAACGATTTTGATTCAAATCATTCTTTTCACCGCACTAATTGTAAGTAGTTTTCTACTATATAGAGAACCACACTTAATTTATGAAAGACAAGCAGATGGATATCATGTAAGATACTATACATTTGGTTTAACCAAATATGATAAAACAATTGTTGTTCCAGATAAAGTTCATGGAAAACCAGTTGTAGGAATTCGTGGAGATACCTTTAAAAATGTTTATACCGTACAAAAGATTGTTCTTCCAGATACGATTAAAGAAATTAGAGGAGGAGCATTCCAAGGATGTATCAGTTTAAAAGAAATTAATTTACCAACAGGAATTACAGAAATACATGGTAGTACTTTTGAAGGAGACTATAGCCTAGAAAGGATTGAAATTCCAACAGGAGTAACTAGAATTGGAGGATCTGCTTTTAGAGAATGTAGTTCCTTAAAAGAAGTAATCATTCCAGAAACCGTAACAGAAATTGGAAGTTCTGCTTTTAGAGGTACAGATATATCAAGCGTATGTATTTCCAAAGATGCTTTCGTAAATGAAAGAGCCTTCAAAGAAACATATGCATCTATTACTTATTATGAAGATGGCTGCAAAGAGCCATATTATGATGACTATTCTTACAACAATGATTATTTCAATAATAATTCTTTTGGTTCGGATGATAATACACTAAATACGGAAGAGGATTCGAGAGACTATGACTACGTCAACTAATTATCGTTTTATTCATTTATTATATGTACCAACCATGGCCTGTAATATGGCTTGTAAGTACTGTTATTTAGAAGACAATACCAAAGATGAATGGAATCAATTTGATGCATTAGAAACTCTTACATACGCAGTTAATAAAATGATGAAGAGTCATGTGATACCTTTTAATATTTCTCTTCATGGAGGAGAAGTAACAACTCTTTCTGAAAAAGATTTTGAAAAAGTAATTGCTTTTATTGCAAACTACTATGAAGAAAATAGAATGTTAATAGAATCCAATGGATTTACAGTATCACCACCTCATATCAAAACAAACCTTTATGATATTAAAAAACATCTACCAACCATTGAAAAATATAATGTATCAATTAGTGGAAGCCTAGACTTACCATTAGAAAAACATGATGAATATCGTGTAACAAAAGGAAATCAAAAAACAAGAGAAACGATTCTAGAAAACATCAAGTTATTAGAAAAACTTCCAAATAAAAAGAAAGTATCCGCAACCATTTTTAAAGAACATTTTGACTTAGATAAAATCGTAGAAGATATCAAGTATCTAGATCAAAATACATGCTTAGATATGAATGATTTTAATTTCATGATTGGTTTTGATTATAATTCGAATGGAATTTTACATCATATTACGGAGAAACAACAATTAGAACTATACAATCGTATGAAAAAAGAATTCACAGGAACCAATCTAGAAGAAGGATTCAAAAATGCATTCTTCGCAGAATTTGGTCCAGGATATTGTACAAACTGTGATAATTGTGGAGATAAATTCTTCTTACTAGAAAAGAATGGAGATATCTATTCTTGCGTAAGAGGCCAAAAAAACAAAGATTTCTATTATGGAAACATCTATCAAGATGAAGTAGAAGAAATCTTAGAAAAAGCACATCAAAAAATAGTAGAAGCTCATAATAAAAAACCATTTAATAAAGAGTGTGCTGAATGCAAATACTTGTATTTGTGTAAGACAGGATGTCCATT
>CAMIXP010000010.1 GCA_946402785.1 uncultured Caryophanales bacterium
AAAGGATTTAATACAAGTCCTACCACAAACATTAATTTGATGTCTCCTCCACCTAATGTTTCTTTTTTAAAGATTGCATTTCCTAATAACATGATTCCATACATAAATCCGAATAAGACAATTCCATAGAATAAATGAAATAAGGAAGACATTACTCCAAAATATAAGGTATTTACAATTAAGAAATATCCAGAGAAGAAAATTAATACTTCATCTGGAATAATATAGTATTTGATATCAGAAACGGATAGGATTACTAACATGGAAATAATTCCTAAAGCAAAGAATAATCCGCTTGAGAATCCAAATGCATAATAAGCAAGGGTAAATAAGATTCCTGTGAAGAATTCCATATATGTAGATAATCCATCAATTCTTGCTTTGCAGTAACGACATTTTTTTCCTAATAATAAATACGATAATATTGGTACCATATCTAGTAGTGATAAATCGTGATTACATTTATCACAATGACTTTTTCCTGTGATGAATTTTTGTTTCTTTGGTAGTCGTAATCCTACCACTGTATAGAAGGATCCCATACAGGTTCCCAAAACAAAAAAGATAATCATATAGATTATATTCATTTATAATTACCTCCTTTGTTTTTTTTTCTTTTTATTTAATTTGTCCGTAAATTGAGAACATTGGTTGAATGATAGATACTAAGATAACTCCAACGATACCTGCTAAGAATACAATCATAATTGGTTCTACTAAGCTCTTCATTTGATCGATAACGTTTTTATGTAACATCTGGAAGTGAGCAGCTACTTTTTCCATCATGGCTCCTAATTGACCAGTTGTTTCACCGGTAACAATCATTTCATAGGCAACAACTGGAATGGCCCATTCTCCACGGAATGCAGAAGAAATTGAATCTCCTTTTGCAAGGTTCTCTAATGTTTTTTGAATAATTCCAATATATACCTCATTGGTTGTAATCTTAGATAAGATTTCCATAGAGTCTGTAATGAATACACTATGGTTTAAAAGGGATGCAAATGTCTTTGAGAAGTTTGCCATTTCATTATAGATAATAACGTCTTTTACAACTGGTAAATGCATCAATATAATTTGTACCATCATACGGAATTTTTGAATCTTTTTGTAGCAAACCATAAAGATAATAACAATTACGGCAATTCCTGCAATTAAGAAATACCATTTTGTAATTAAGAAGTTACTGACTGCTACAATGATTTGTGTAAGCATTGGTAGTTCTGCCCCTTGAGATTCAAACATAGAAGTAAACTGTGGTACTAAGTATGTCATCATGAAGACTAATACACCAACAGCAAGTGTTAATACGACTGCTGGGTATGTCATAGCTGACTTCATTTGTTTCTTGGTTTGTTCCATAGATGTATAGTATTCTGACATATCATCTAGGATAGATGGTAAGTCTCCTGTCATCTCGGCTGTCTTAACCATGTTGATTAATAATTTTGGGTATACTTTATCTTGCATAATCATAGCTTCTGATAAACTTTCCCCTTTTAATAATTGATAAACCAACATATTGAAACTTTTCTTAATATTTGGTTTTTTAGATTGTTTTGCTAAGATACGTACAGAATCTGAAAGTGGAATACCTGCACGAAGATAAGTAGATAACTGGGTTAAGGAAAAAGATAAGTCTCCGGCTCCCATTTTTCCATTTCCACCGATATCAATATCGGATGCAGATCTTTCTTTTACTTCTAGTACTTGATAATCTTGTGAAATTAAGAAGTTTCTTACATCATCTTCTGATTCTGCTTCAAATGTACCTTGTTCTTTTTTACCAATACCATTAATGATGGTATAACGGAAACGTTTTACAGGACGGGCTACCTTTTTATTCGGATCTTGTTCTGCTTGTGTTTCTGTTGGTAGAGAAACATTTGCTGATGGTTGTCCTGCCATTCCACCATAATCTACGGCAGCAACTGGTTGTGCTTCTAATACTTCTACTGGTTGTTGCTGTTGTTGTTGAAGCAATGCTTGTTGTTGTGCTTCTGCTTGCTGTTGTAAGGCAAGTGCTTGTTCTACACTTGGATCATATGCAGCAGGCGGTGCAGCTTCTGGTGTTTGTGGTGGTACATTTGGGTCGTATGCTACGACTGGTTGTTGTACTACTTCTTGTTGAGGAAGAGGTTGTTCAGGGATTTGTGCCGGTTGTTCTACTGCAACAGGTGCAGCTTGTTGATTTTGTGATATAAATCCAGATTGTGCATTAAAACTACTTCCTGGATCAAAGATTTCAAATGCTGGATTATTATAGGCAGGCGTTTCATCTTCTTTGCCTTTTTTCTTCTTTTTCTTTTCTTTTTCTGCTTTTGCGCCTATATTCATTTCTGCGTCTTTTTTCTTACCACCTAGCATCGACACCCCTCCTCTCTTCTATTCTTACTCTATTTTATTCTAACATAGTTCTATTTTTTTTGAAATAGATTTTCAGTTTTTTTCATAAAAAAAGAAAGCATTATTTGCTTTCTTCTTCATAATAGTTTTTAATGAAATTTTCTCTATACTCTAAGATTTGATCTTCTTTAATGGCTTCTCTTAATTCTTCTGTTAGTCGTATTAAGAAACGAATATTATGAATGGATAATAGTCTTTGACCAAATGTTTCTTCTGCACGAATTAAATGTCTAATATATGCCTTCGTATAATTCTTACATGCATAGCAGTCACATTCATCTTCTAACGGTGTGAAGTCTTCTTTATACTTTGCATTTTTAATATTTCCTTTTCCGTGCATCGTATAGAAGTGTCCATGTCTTGCGAGTCTTGTTGGTCCAACACAATCAAAGATATCTACTCCACGAATGACATTTTCAATGATATCAATTGGATCTCCTACTCCCATTAAGTATCTTACTTTATCTTTTGGAAGATACTTACAAGAATATTCAACTTGTTTGTATTGAACATCTTTTGGTTCTCCTACAGCAGTTCCTCCAATACTATATCCATCAAATCCCATTTTGACTAATTCTTCTACACAGTGTTTTCTTAAGTCTTCGTATTCTGCTCCTTGAACAATTCCGAATAATGATTGTCTTTCATTGTTGAAAACTTTCTTTCCTCTTTCTGCCCAACGTAGCGTTCTTTCAACACTTTCTTCTACATACTCTCTTGTATGAGGAAAGCCAACACATTCATCAAATGACATAGCAATATCACTATCTAATTTATTTTGAATTTCAATGGATTTTTCCGGAGTTAGTAATAATTCATCTCCATTATAAATACTCTTAAAATGAACTCCTTCTTCTGTAATGTCTTTTGGTTTTGCCAAAGAAAATACTTGGAATCCACCAGAGTCTGTTAGAATAGGTCCATCCCAATTCATAAATTTATGAAGACCTCCTGCATGATCTACAACATCCTCTCCTGGTCTTAACCATAAGTGATAGGTATTCGCTAAAATAATACCTGGATTACAGGCTTTTACTTCTTCTGGAGATAATGTTTTTACAGTAGCTTGTGTTCCTACTGGCATAAACATAGGAGTATCATATGTACCATAATTTGTCTCAATGGTACCTAGTCTTGCTTTTGTATTTTTTTCTTCTTTAATTAAATTGTATTTTACTTTCATAGGATCCCCTCAATTCCTTTTTATTTTATCAAAATATCCTTCTTTTCACAAGAAAAAAAGAGTTATTTAACTCTTTGTAAATCTCTTGTATTATCTACTGTTAAAACCATACCTTTTAAATCAGGTAAATGATTTCTTTTAGCACTGAATCCGTCTCCAGGTCTTAAACCTTCTAGAGCAGTTCCTAGTGGTGAAATACTTTCAACGTATTCTCCTTCAATTTCTGTAGATACTGCTTCATTGATGAATTCAAAACTATATTCTTGTGTTTTTCCATCTTCACCTAATACCATAATCGTAACATATGATCCTGGATGAATATAGTTTCCTTTTTTAGGAGTTGTAAAATTCTCTTCATTTAACATTCTTTCAATGTTTGCTTTTCTTGTAATATCACTTTGATTTTTTGGTCTATATCCAAGTTTTGATAATTCTTGTTTTAATAAAACTACTTGGCTTGGAGTAATTGCTTTTTTTCTTTTGTATAGATCTGGGCTTAATCTCTTAGCAAGATTTTCTGATTTCTTAGCACTTTCAGATATTCTATCACATCTATTTCTTTCACGAATGAAATGTGTATAGTTTTCTTTGATACGATCGATTCCTTTAATCGTAATACTCATTTTTCTACCAGTTGCTGTAACGGTATAGTCTACTTTATCTCCGTCTTTATGTCCTAAAACTGCTTTTCCGAAATCACTATCTGTTGAGGCAACCATTTCTGTACCCATAGATGGTGTTCCACCTTCAATTAACATGGATCTTTCAATTTCTCCATCTCCAAAATCTACATAGAAAGCTGTACCAATATCAATCATGTCAAAGTTTCTTTCTTTCATGAAGTGTGCATTTTCTAAAGCATAGTCAGTTTCTCTTGCTTCTTGTCTTGAAAAATCATTTGACATTTGTTCTTGGAAATCTAGATAATGTGGTAATCCAAAGCTTTCCATACCACCACTTTCTCTTGTTTGGCAATATTTTCTGTGTTCTTCTTCTAATCTTTCTAGTTCTCTTTTCTTTGCTCTTAAATATTTAATTTGTTCTGGTATTAATTTCATTGTTTATTCCCCCTACAACAGTGAGTTATTATAGCAAAAAATAATAATTATGTCAAATAAAAGTGATATAAATCTTGTTTATATCACTTAATGAACATGGCATCTCCAAAGGAGAAGAATCTATATTTTTCTTGAATGGCTATTTTATAGGCGTTTAAGATGTGTTCTCTTCCTGCTAGAGAAGATACTAACATCACTAATGTTGATTTTGGTAAATGGAAATTTGTGATTAAGCAATCAATTGCTTTCCACTGATATCCCGGATAAATAAAGATATCTGTCCATCCATTACATTCTCTAAATTCTCCATACTTACTAGCAATTGTTTCTAAGGTACGAGTAGATGTTGTTCCTACAGCAATAATTCTCTTTCCTTGCTTCTTGGTTTCATTTAAAAGATCGGCTACTTCTTTACTCATCGTATAGAATTCTTTATGCATTTCATGGTCTTCTACTTTCTCAACACTTACGGGTCTAAAGGTACCTAGTCCTACATGGAGCGTTACGTATGCTAAATGAACGCCTTTCTCTTCTATTTTCTTTAATAATTCTTTTGTAAAATGAAGTCCTGCTGTTGGTGCTGCGGCACTTCCTACTTCTTTTGCATATACCGTTTGATATCTGGATTGATCTTCTAGTTTTTCATGGATATATGGTGGAAGAGGCATCGTACCTAATTCTTCTAATATTTCTAATAAAATTCCTTCATAGATTAATTCGAAGTGTCTAATTCCTTCATCAAATTCTCCAATACATTTTGCTTTTAGTTTTCCTTCTCCAAAGGATACAATGGTTCCTACTTTTACTCTTCTTGCTGGTTTTACTAAGCATTCCCATTTATCTCCTTCTAAGTTCTTCAACAATAGTATTTCAATCACGGCATTGGTTTCTTCTTTGATACCAATTAATCTTGCAGGTAATACTTTGGAATCATTTAATACTAAGGTGTCTCCAGGCTCTAAATAATCAATGATATCATGAAAGATTTTATGTTCTACTTCTCCTGTTTTTTTGTTTAAAACAAGTAATCTAGAAGAATCTCTTTTTTCTAATGGATGTTGTGCAATTAATTCTTCTGGTAAATCATAATCAAAGTCTTCTACTTTCATGGGATCCCCTCCATAACTACGGATAATTATATCATAATTTTCTTATAAAAAAAAGAGAAATTACTTTCTCTTTTCGATTCCTAGTACTTCATATGCTTTGTCTGTTACAACTCTTCCACGGGATGTACGTTTTAACATTCCCATTTGTAATAGATATGGTTCATATACATCTTCTATGGTTGTGACTTCTTCTCCAATTGTACTACTTAATGCTTCAATACCAACAGGTCCACCATTGAATTTATTAATAATGGATAGTAATAATTCTCTATCGGTATTATCTAATCCTAATTTATCTACTTTTAGTCTTTCTAAAGCTTCTTCTGTAATCTCTTTGGTAATTTCATTACTTTTCTTTACCATGGCAAAGTCTCTTACTCGTTTAAATAGACGATTGGCAATTCTTGGTGTACCTCTACTTCTTTTTGCAAGTTCTTTGGCTGCTTCCTCTGTAATTGGCATTTCTAAAACACGAGATGTTCTTTTTACAATATCAGTTAATTCTTCTACGGAATAGAATTGTAGTTTTGATACAATTCCAAAACGATCTCTTAGAGGAGCTGAAATATCTCCTGCACGCGTGGTGGCACCTACTAAAGTAAATGGAGGTAAATCAATTTTGATATTTCTACTATTTCCTTCTGAACCTACAATGATATCTAGAGAATAATCTTCCATAGCAGGATAAAGAATCTCTTCTATATATCTTGGCATTCTATGAATTTCATCAATAAATAAGACATCACCTGGTTCTAGGGATGAAAGAATAGCTGCTAGATCTCCACTCTTTTCAATACTTGGTCCACTGGCTGTTTTGATATTGGTTCCTAACTCATGAGCAATGATAAAAGCAAGCGTTGTTTTTCCTAATCCTGGAGGTCCATATAATAACACATGGTCTAAGGGTTCATTTCTCATTTTTGCTGCTTCTACGAAAATTCTAATATTTTCTTTTACATCTGTTTGGCCAATATATTCATCAATGGATTCTGGTCGAATGGTATTATCTAACGTATTATCATCCATTAAATTATAATTGGTAACAACACTTTCTGTTTCTTCTTTTCTCATATGTTTCCTCCTTTTTTTGATTATCTTAGTAATAGTTTTAATGCATCTTTAATTTGTCCTTCAATTGGTAGAGATGTATCTACTTTTGAAATAACAGGAATAATTTCTTTTTCTTTATATCCTAAAGCAATTAATGCTTCTTTTAACTCATTTTCTACTTGTAGTTCATCATCACTTAAGCCTACACCAATAAACTCTAATTTTCCTTTTAAGTCTAATACGATTTGTCTTGCTAGTTTATCTCCAATTTTAGGGAATTTCTTTAGGTATAGAATATTCTCTCTTTCAATGGCATCCATAATTCCATCAATAGATCCTACTGCTAAAATAGGAAGTGCCATCTTACAACCTAATCCTTTTACACTAATTAGTTTTAAAAAGAATTCTTTTTCTTCTACACTTTTAAAACCATATAAACTATTTTCATCTTCCATTACATGTTGATAGACATAGACTTTATATTCTTTATTTAATTCATAGGAATATGGGTTTGCGACATAAACAAGATACCCTATTCCATTATTTTCTACTACAATAGCATTATTCTTAATATAGGTGATTGTTCCTTTTATGTAATCGTACATCAAATCATCTCCATTATCATTATAAAACAAAAAAAAAGCAGAATCAATTGTATCGAACATTTTTTCTACTTTTTTGTACGCTTTTTATTTTTTACCTGCGTGATTTTCATCTGAATCTATTATAATATCTGGCTTTTGTTCCCTATCATATACTGTTTCTAGTCCATCTATATGCTCATCAAAAAGAATCTCTTCAAATTCAATTGTTCTCGTTACTTTATCTATTTTACTTAAATAGGAAAAATCCATTTCCTTATTAGGAATTGCATATTCTGTAACGTAGTCATAATTTCTCATGTTGATTCTATCTAGGTACTTACCAATTCCTTCATATTGTTTTAATAATTCATCTGGAATATCATAAGTGCATACATAAGTTCCTTCTCTTACATAGAAATAAAATATACTTGCGAAATCTTTAAAAAAGTGCAAATATTTTTGATCTGGTTGATATTGATGATTGCTCAACATTCTGTTTTTCTTACACTCTTTACCAAGAGATTCATATGATTTTGTATTCATCATATTTTCATATTCTTCTTCACTACATAATCGATATACTTTCATATAGGTTCCTCTATTTGATAAAAAGACTGTATTCAGTCTTTTTATTCGCTTTCTTTTAAGTTGTAATAAACGTCTTGAACATCATCTAGATCTTCTAGAGCATCTACTAGATGCATTACTTTTTCTTGTCCTTCTTCATCTAGTTCTACTTCCATATTTGGAATATATGTTAATTCACATTCATTGAATTCTTTTACATCTGCTGCTTCTAATGCATCTTTTACAGCTGTGAATGAATTAGAATCCGTTGTGATTACATAACTATCTTCTACTTTTTCAAAGTCTAATGCTCCAGCATCTAGTGCTGCCATCATCATGGTATCTTCATCATATTCTGCTGGAATTACGATTGATCCACGTCTTTCAAACATGTAACTTACAGATCCATCGGTTCCAAGGTTTCCACCTGCTTTTGTGAAAGCAGCTCTTACTTGAGAAGCAGTTCTATTACGATTGTCTGTTAAACAATCAACCATGAATGCTACTCCTCCATGTCCATATCCTTCGTAACGAACAGATTCGAAGTTTGCTCCATCTGCTCCTCCTGTTGCTTTTTCAATGGCTTTTTGAATATTATCTTTTGGCATGTTTTGAGCTTTTGCCTTATCAACTGCTAAACGTAATGCAGCATTTTGACTCGGGTCAGGACTTCCTCCTTTAGCTGCAACCATGATTTCTTTTGCTAACTTTTGGAATACTTTTCCTCTAGCAGCATCCAATAAACCTTTTTTTCTATGTATTGTAGCCCACTTTGAATGTCCACTCATACTAATACCTCCTTTTCTTCTATATAATACCATATTTTTCCATAATTTCAAAGATATTATGTTATAATTTCATTAGGTGATTCTATGTATCTAAAAGTACAAAATCAAAAAATAAAAATTCAAGAGGCGAAAACATTTAAAGAACGTTTCAAATCTTTAAAATTTTATTTAAATACATTAGACTATGGATTATGGTTTCCTAAAAAGAAATTATTAAATACAACATTCTTTTGTCAAAGAGTAGATGCTTGTTTTACCGATGATGACTATAAAATATTGTATCTACATGAATTTATTAAATCTGAAAGAAGAATCTTTCACTTTAAAAGCAAACATATTTTTATTCTTCCTCTTGGTACTTGTGAACATTTAAAAGTAGGAGAAAAACTCAATTTAATCAAAAAATAAAAAGAAGCATTTGCTTCTTTTTTTTATAGATCATTTCTCATTAATGTTTTTTCTACAACGATCGTAATAGAACTATCATTGAATGGTTTACTGATCATATCTACGATATCATAGGTGAATGCTCTATCAATTGTTTCTTTTGATGAATCTCCTGAAATAATAGATACTGGCATTTTTTCTAGTAATCCATTTCCTCTCATATGTTCTAGTACTCCAAAGCCATCAACTTTAGGCATATTTAAGTCTAATAGAATTGCTTTGATGTGACCATTGTCTTTATTGGCTTCAATAATACTGATAGCTTCTTCTCCGTCTTTGGCAATTCCAACATTATATTTTTCTGCGAAAATTCTCTTAACAAAGTTACGTACAATGTTAGAATCATCAACAACTAAGATTGTATCTTCTGTATAAGGATCTACCTTAGCAGCTTGTGCAGGTTGTCCTTCTTCTTTTCCATTCATATATTCTTGAATTAACATAATGGCATTATTGGTTTCTTCAATTAATTCATTAATATGCGTAGAAATAAATAATTGGTCTCCTACAGCACTTTTTTCTTCATGCTCTGTTGCTTTAGCAGCTAAAGCATTGAATCCATAGAACTTTGCATCATTTTTCATAGAACGTACACACGAATTATAGTTTTGTGTATCATTTTTTTCCATGAACGTGATTAATTGTTTAATCTTTGTATGAATTCCTACTAAGAATTCTCCTAATTTATCATTGTAGTTCTCTACATTTCCAAATAAATCAATCGTTGATTTTACATCAATTCCTTTATCTTGTAAAAAAGATATATTCTTCATAGCGACACCTCTTTTTAGTGTATTCTATAAAAATTATATCATACTTTTTGTAAAGTCACGAGTTTTTTTATCGTTGGTTGTAAATAATCGGATAATGAGAATAGTCTTCTAGTTTTGTTTTAACTAGTTGACCCATTTTGCCATCTTCCATTCCTCGTTCGACCATATGAGTAGTACTGAATCTCCACTCACCATCATCTTCGAAATAGTCGAAGTAATCTCCGTGAGGTCCCCCTTCACAGAACCATAACATGAAGTCTATTTTATGCTTTACTGCTTGTTCTAGTAGAGGTTCTGCTCCCTTACATGGCATTAAACCAATAATTAAATCTGCATTCCCTAGTTTTGTTTTATTTGTGAATGGTTCTCTTTTTAGAATGAAACGGTCATCACCCTTTATGTCTTTTCCAATTCTTGGGTCATATACCGTAATTGTTCCTGTTTTTTGTTTTAAGTGGATACGTCTTCCTAATGTTGGAATTGTTCCTCCTCCAACTTCTATAATATTTCTTCCTTCTATTCCATGTACTTGTTCTAGTAATTTTAAGAAGGCTTCAAATATATTTTTATCATCAGGAATTAATCCTAATTCATCATAAATTTCACGAATGACATCCGTAAAATATACTTCTTTTGCAAGTCCTCTTTTTGCATAAGATTTTAACATTTCTAATGTATATGTATCATAAGAGTAATAATCTTTGTGTTTTGTTAAGAACTGCATAACATTCATATAAGTCATTATTTTCGACTTTTCGTCTTGTGCTTCCATACCGATCCCCCTGGTAATCTTTTTTTAATCTTTATAATTGAAATAGAAGTTTAAGATACGTACTTGATCATTTTCTTCTGCACCAAGTTCTCTTAATTTATCATCTATTCCCATTCTTTTTAATTTTTTAGCGAAGCGATAAGCTGCTTCATCTGATGAGAATTTTGTCATTTTGAAAATTCTCTCGATTTCATCTCCTGAAATTACCCAACAATCATCTTCTTTTGTAATGGTGAATGGTTCTTCTTTCTTGAACTTATATAACACATTACTTTCAATTTGTGATTCATCATACAATGGGTTTGTTGGGATTGTGTCTAAGATATCTGCTAGACGATCTACTACTTGTTGTAGACCTTTATTCATAGCAGCACTTACTTCCATAATTTCACAATCTACTTTTTTCTTAAATTCTTCTAGATTGTCTTTTGCTTCTGGTAAATCCATTTTATTAGCAATAACAATCATTGGTTTCTCCAATAATTTTTGATTATATTCTCCTAATTCTTTATTAATTAGAAGATAATCTTCATATGGATCTCTTCCTTCTGTTCCAGCCATATCTATTACATGAGCAATTACTCTTGTTCTTTCAATATGTCTTAAGAACTTATCTCCTAAACCTTCTCCTTGGCTTGCTCCTTCAATCAATCCTGGAAGGTCAGCTACAACAAAGCTTCTTCCATCGGATGATTTGGTAACTCCTAAGTTTGGATTTAATGTTGTGAAGTGATATGCTGCAATTTTTGGTTTTGATGCTGATATGCAAGAAATAATGGTTGATTTTCCTACACTAGGTAATCCTACCAATCCTACATCTGCTAGCATTTTTACTTCTACTTTTAAGTTTTTCTTTTCTCCTTCTTCTCCATTTTCTGAGAAATCAGGAGCTGTATTGGTTTGTGTTTTGAAGGCTGTGTTTCCACGTCCTCCTCTACCACCTTTGGCAATTAACTCTTCTTGGTCTTTATGGGATAGATCTGCTAGTATCAATCCAGTGTCCATATCGGTTACTACGGTTCCTAGAGGTACTTTCACAATGGTTGGTTCTGCCCCTTTTCCATGTTGGTTCTTTCCTCTACCGTTTTCTCCTTTAGGTCCTTTAATTGTCTTTTGGTATCTTAAATCTAATAATGTATGTAATCCTTCATCTACTTTGAAGATAATATCAGATCCATGTCCACCATTTCCACCATAAGGTCCACCCATAGGTACATATTTTTCTCTACGAAATGCGGTACAACCGTCCCCACCGTTTCCGGCTTCTACTCTTAGTAAAACCTCATCTACGAACATACTATCCCCTCCTTTTTTTGCCGTATGTATTATATCACATTTTTCCGTTTTTGTAAATTTCTATTCCATTCTTTTTCAATTTCTTGTAAGCGATTGTTGATATTTTCTAGGATTTCTCTATAAGATTTTTCGTCTCCTGTCATCGCAATTTCATTGAAAAGTTCTTGATAAACATCTAATTCTTCTAATTTTCTTACAAATAAATCATAGTATGATTGAATATCATTATCGATTCTACCAAATAAAATAGGACATCTTCTTTCATCTCTTACAGCGTTCTTTTGTGTTCTAATTTCATTTAATAGACGATATCTTGGATTGGAAAGATTATCTAATCCAATTCGGTTATCTCCTGTTTCTACCACATGTCTTAATTCATGAAGTACCATACGATCAATCGATGCATGTGGCATATTTTTCATAATAGGTAGAAAACAAATTGTTCTTGTGATACCTCTTTTGTCTTTTAGGATGCTTGTTGATGCTGCATCTGTATCGGATAATACAATTTCTGCTAATTGAGGTATTGTTAATTCTGGATGCTTTTTTTGAAGTTTTCTTCCCCAAATTGTATTTTCGATTAATGATTCTTTTTTGCTTTGAACTAATTCTTTTCTTTTTTCAATCGCATCTGATACAACATTATATCCAAATTTATATTTTAATAATCTATTTCCTGTCCATAATTCATTTATTTGATATTCCGAATAAATATTGTGTCTATCTTGTAGGTATTCTTTGAATTCTTGATGCATTGCTTCCTCTAATGCTTTTTCTTTTCTTTGATAATCTAAGCATTCTAATTGTGCTTGAAGATAATGTAGTTTTCTTACTTTATTTCTTTTTAAGAAATCTCTTTTATCTTTTGGATTTGCATCCAAGATAAAAATCGTTTGATTCCATCTTGCTTCTAGAAGACCTCTTCTTTTTTCACCATAGTCTTCTTGATAGAGAGACAATAGTTTTTCTTTCCATTCTTCTAAAGCCTTTTTTGGTTGTAATATGTTATCAATATTCATTCTCATAGTACTACCCTCTTTTTAACGAAAAAAGAGCCATCATGGCTCTTGATTTTTTGATTATCCTTCTACTGGATATACTGAAGCTTTTCTCTTATCTCTTCCTAAGCGTTCAAACTTAACGATTCCGTCAACTGTTGAATAAATCGTATCATCGTTTCCACGACGAGTATTTGTTCCTGGGAACATTTTTGTTCCTCTTTGACGATATATGATAGATCCAGCTGTAATGAATTCACCATCAGCTGCTTTTGCTCCAAGTCTACGTCCTGCAGAATCACGACCATTAGATGTTGATCCTTGCCCTTTGTGGTGAGCAAATAATTGTATATCTAATTTTAATAATTTCATAATTCTCCTCCTTATTTCACTTCTACATTTTCTGGATATTGTTTTTCCAGATCTTTTAATAGATTAACCATATTGTGTATTAGTAATTGAGTTGTTTCATCTTCACTTTTAATGTCGATTTTCATACCCTTTTTACCAACCATATATGATAGACTACCTTGATTGATTGTTAGTATTCCATTGACTGTTGTAATTACGATACTACTTACCGAACTACATACAATGTCTTTTCCACGATCAGCATACATTGCATGACCTAAAATACTAATCTTTTTATACTTTTTATTCTCTTTTTCTACATTAACTGTAATCATAAATTATCCAATTTTTGTAATTTTGATTTTTGTATAAGGTTGTCTATGTCCTTGTGTTACACGGTTTGATCTATCTTTACTTTTGTATTTGAAAACTTTAATTTTCTTAGCTTTACCGTTCTTTAGAACTTCTCCTTGAACAGTAACACCTGTAAGATAAGGATTTCCTACTTTTGCATCAAGCATTAATACTTGATCAAAGTTTACTACATCTCCTGCGTTGCAGTCTAATTTTTCTACGAAAATTTCTGCTCCTTCAGTTACATAGTATTGCTTTCCACCGACTTTAATGACAGCGTTCATATTTTTACCTCCTTTATTAAACTTAAGACTCGCTCTCGAGGTACGAAATATTCGTTTTTACCTTTTCAATGCGGTTTGAGCATGAGGCGTCAAACACATAGATTATAGCATATTCACTATTATGTGTCAATTGTTCTTTCCTAATTTTTCGTGCTCATTTCGCCTGTTAACACATTCTTTATTTGCTTGTATTCTTCTTCTGTTAGTATTAATCCATCAAAGATTGCATTCCACATGGTTTTTCCTTCTCTAATTCCTTTTTTAATCTTTGGTAAGGAAACGATTGTTCCATTTAAAGAAATACTTGTTTTATCACTATCTGTATTTTCTAATTCTTCTGCGTTAAATGGAATATCAAATGGTTTTTGTGTTGATGCATAATCCATAATATAATCATCTAACATTTCATCACTGACAATGAATTTAGAGCTTTCTAAGATACTTTCTACAGTATCCATATCTTCTACTGGGATATTCATTTGTTTTAATAATTGGAAACGTTTTACGCTAGATGCTGGATAATTTAAGAATGATAAGTTTTGTTCCAAATAATGATAGAATCCCAATTCAATCCATCTATCTATTTTTTCTTCTAAGCCCGTTTCTAGTAAGAAACCAAAGTCTGTTATATTCTTGATCATTCTTACTAAATTATAGTTTGCTAATACCTTGAAATTATGAATTAATTGTTGATGATTTGTCCAGTAAAATTCAGGTTGTTCTGCGAAGATTCTTGGATTGACTCCACTGGCACTGATTGCTTCTACAGATGCTTCCATTTCTTCTAATTTCTTATCTTCTGGATTATAAAGAGAAATATATTCTAATACTTTTGGACCAGAGATATATCCTAATCCCATATATTTTTTGATTTTTCTTGCAATCTCTATGGTTGTCTTTTTAAGAATGGACAATACAGTTTTCGCATCATAATTACCACTTGGTAGTGAAGATAAAATTTCTTCTACTTCTTCTGGTGTATTATGAGAAATTAATTGAATGTCTTTTAGATGAATTGGAATTCCGGCTCTTCCTAGAATAGCCATATATTGATTCATCTTTTTAGAACTTAAGTCTTCTAATTTTTCTTCTAGTTGATCATAATACATTTTATTATGATAATAGATCCACTCTAAAACATCTCTTTTAATGTCTTTGTCTGGAATCGTACGAGCAATTTCTCTTGCATTTTTGATTTCTTCTTCCTTTGATGCTTTTTCTAAAAGTTCGATAGTACGTGAATAAGTACGTTGTATTCTTTGATTGTCTTTTTCTGTATCTGTTTCTTTTTTCTCTTCATCTGATACAAATCCAGTTATGGCAGAACCAACTCCTGATATTTCTTTAATTGAGAAAAATTTACTATAAAGTTGACTTAATGCTCTACTTCTTTCTCTAGAACTTAATCCAAAGTTTGCTGTTACTGTTTTCATTTGTTCTGAAGCATCTTCTATTTGCTTACTTATTACAATATACGTTAAAGCTCCTGCAATGTTTGTTGGATCTTCTTCAATGTTTTCTACTATTTCATCTACAATTCCTGTTCTGATGTGAATCTCACGAAGATTTTGTAAATACTTTCTATATTTAGAATCATATAACATACCTTTAGTATCTTTTGTAAGAGAAAAGCTTAAATCTGGAATTTGTTCTAATTTTTTCTTTGCTTTTTTTTCGTCTTCTTCTGTAATATAGGACATGATTTCGTCTTCATTCTTCATTTCTGTGATTAAAAGTACGATTTCAATCATTTCTAAACATTCTCTATTTCCTAATGGTTCAAAAGCAAATTCACAAATGGTTCTTATTCTTTCACATTCTTCTAGTGTGAACTTTTCTCTTAATTTTACATATAGATAGCATTGGAAACATTCCCATATATCAATATCAAAAAGATGTTCTTTTGAAAATTTGTTATGATTGATGAAATCCTTACACATATCATAACCTTTGTCTTTTTCATATGGAGTTGTGTGTTTTGCTTTTTCTGTTTCTATTTCTTGTTTAATCTCTTCGAGTGTTTTCATTCTTACCACCCTTTCCATATGTTTTTCCAGTTGTATCTTTGATACCTAATCTGTTCCACATTTCTTTTACATATTCATCTTGTAGAGCCATAAATTCTGGATTTGCTAGATTTCTCATGATTGCTGGTTCTACTCTTCCATATTCTCCTGCAATACTTGCCATATTATCTCGATATCCACGGTCGTTATCACATCTTTTGATAAATGTCGTCACAAGAGCGTAGGTATCTTTATTTAATCTTTTAAATACAACTCGAATACCATTTCCTTTTACTTCTGCCATATCTGCTAATATTGCATTGGTATTTAAGAAGAAACGTTTAAAACGTCTAAAGGAACCATCGATAATGGATTGAATTAAATCGGTAATTTTACCATAATATTCTCTTGGGATAGAATCAATATCATCTAATACACGAATTCTTCCAGATCCTGTTGGAGCAAGAATAATGTTATTTCTTTGAACTTCTTGTTCTTCTTTTTCTTCTTCTGTTTGAAGTAGTTTTCCTAAGAGATTGATCTTTTTACGTTCATTTTCTATTTGTTCTCTTAATTCTTCTTCTACACTTGGATCTTCTACGATATATTCAATTAATTCTTTAATTTCTTTTAAAGATTCTGCTTGTAGACGATATATTACATTACGATATTCATATGAATCTGGATCTGGTAATAGAGCCATCATAGACTCTACATCATCTCCTGATATTAAATGATAGTCTCCAATATAAGGAGCTAATTCATCGATAGCCTCTTCTGAAATAGTTACCTCTTCTACTGGTTTTCTTTCTTCTCTTTTAGGTTCTTCTTCCCTTTCTTCTACGGAAGGAGCTTGTTGCAATTCACGAATTTGTGTTCTTACTTGTTTTGCTTCTTCACAGTTGTCTTCTAATAGTTTCGTGATTGAATCGATATCCTGTTCTGGATTTATTTGCTTAAACATGATGATTCCCCTTTCTTTTTCAATTTGCTTATTATATCATAAAATGTTCCATTTTAAAAGAGAAAACAACAAAAAAAGAGGTTTTATCCTCTTTTATCGTATCATTGCAATATCTTGATTATTGATTACTTTATCAAAATTTCCTTCTAATAAATCATGAACATAGATGGGATCTTTATTCAATTTGTTTACGATTCTTTCTACTTTATTCATTTTATAATGGAAATCTCGATGGGTATCACTTCCTAGGAAAGAAACCCATCCTTTTTTAATCAAGTATTTTAGAGTCTTTTTACTCTTGCCCCCATATTTACCCAATAAGGATGTATAGTTTCCTTGTAGAAGAATTCCCATTCTTAGATATTCTTCTATCAAATCTGGGTTTTTTTGAAAGATTTGATATCTTTCTGGATGCGCTAAAATGGGAATATATCCTTTACTAATCAAATGAGAAAGGATTTCTCCTGCATTATGATAAGTATTGCTCATTGGAAATTCAAATAATAGATATCTACTATTATTTAATGGTTCAATCTCTTCTTCATCAATTAATTCTACAAATTTAGAAGTAAAGAACACTTCATTTCCCAAATACATTTTTATATCTATATTCTCTTTTTTAGCTTCTTCTTTTAATTCATTGAATAATTTTTTCTTTTCTTTATTATTTGTTTTATATTTACTTCCTCTTATATAATGAGGAGTTAATATGATTTCTTTACATCCGGACGCACTTATTTTTTTGAGTAACCCTATTGATTCTTCGATGGATTTTGATCCATCATCTATGCCCCATAATAAATGGCAGTGTAGATCTTTTACCATTACTTATCGTTACTGTAATAATCATTGTTATAGTAGTAACTATAGTAATGACTACCTGATGGACGAGATTTATTTAGAATGACACCATCTATTTTTGCATTTGCTTGTTCTAATAGTTTCTTGGCTCTTTCTAAATTTTCCATTCTTGTTTTCTTAACAGATACGGTTATCAAGTTAATATCACTTAGTGTTGATAGAATCATAGCATCACTCAAACCAATAATTGGTGTACAGTCCATTATAATTAAATCATATTTCTTTTTTAATCTATCTAATAGTCTTCTATTATTATCACTACCTAGTAATTCAACTGGGTTTGGTGGAGTTGGACCGGTTGGTAATAAGTCAATGTTTTTATCAAATGTTGGGAAAATGTACTTATTAAAGTCAATTCCTTCTTTGTAATTTAACATTAAGTTGGTATATCCACCGCTTGTTACATTCATAACTTCAAATATTTCATGTTGTCTACCACGTCTTAAGTCAGCATCTATTAACAATACTTTTTTACCTTCTTGGGCATAAGCAATTGCTAAGTTTGCTGTTACGAAACTTTTTCCATCTCCTGCTTCTGGGGATGTATTGATAATAATCTTTACGTCTTTATCTAAAGATGCAAATGCGATATTGGTACGAATCGTACGAATGGATTCGGCAAATAATGACTTTGGATTTTTAGTAATTACTAAATCTTTACTCTTCATATATCTCCTACTCCTTTCCTACTTTTGGAACAACACCAATTACATTTAGTCCCAATTTCTTTTCAATATCTTCACTTGTTTTGATCGTTGTATCAAAGTAGAAGAATATAAAGATAATTCCACATGATAGTACTAAACCAATCATGATATAAATTGCATTATCCTTTACATAATTAACGTTATATGGTCTAGCAGCTGTTTCTGCTTTATCTAAGATTGAAACGTTATTTAATTTATAGAATCTATTAATTTCACTTACAAATACTTTGGCAACTTGATTGGCAATCTTGGTTGCTTGTTTTGCATCTGGATCTGCTACTGTAATACGAATAATTTCTGTATTTTGAACAGAACTAACTGTGATTCTATTTTGTAAGGCTGCTACTGTTGTATCTAAGTTTAAATCTGCAATTACTTCATTTAAGATTGTTTTGGATTTAATAATCTCAGAGTATGTACCTACTAAGTTTTTATTTAATTGTTGTTCACTTGTATTGTAACTAGAACCATCTTTGTTCTCACTTACTAATACAAGAGATGTTGTACTTCTATACATTGGCACTCTTGTAAATAATGTATAGATATTTCCGATTGCTAATGCTAAAATGACTGCAATTACAATCCATGATACTTTACTTAAAAAGTAATCAAACATTTCTTTTAAATCGATTTCTTCCATCTACTAACCTCTTCTCTTTTTACCTTAATGCTATACCATTATAACATACTTTTTCGATTATTCACTAATCATTTTTTGATACATTTTAATTCTTTCTATAATTCTGTCTTTTCCAAGGATTTTCATAATACTGAATAAATCTGGTGATTTTAATCTTCCTGTTATCATCACTCTGATT
>CAMIXP010000011.1 GCA_946402785.1 uncultured Caryophanales bacterium
CTGTTATTATTATATAACGTATTTCTCTATTTGTTAAGTTTTTTATTTCATTTTTCGCAACATTTAATAACTCTTGAACCCTTGCTTCTACGACTTTAGAAACAGCCATTTGTGTTACTTCTTTTTTCTCATCTTTATCGACTTGTAACATCCAAGTTTCACTATTTTCTGCATAACTAGATAAAGCAACAGCAAACTTTTCTTTCATAGCTCTCGAATCACTTAATTTGCATTTATAAACATACGTTAAGTCTTTATCAACATGCTTACTACCAATCGGTATCATACCATGTTTAATTTGAATTCCTCGATTAAAGATAGAAATATTGGTAGTCTCTTCTCCAATATTAATGATAGCTCCTACTAATTCATCATACTTCTTATCTTTCATACAATAATAGTCTCCAAAAGAACTATAACAAATATCAATCGTTTCAAGTCCAGCAAGTTTCAATACTTCTAAGATACGATATAAAGGTTCTTTCGGAGTCGTACTAATCACAACTCTTGCAGATAACTTACTACCTTTCATACCCTTAGGATCATGAATACTAGAATCAGAATCAATACTAAAATTAATAGGCATAGCCGTAACCAATTCATCTTCATCAAAGTTAATCTCTTTTAAAGCATCTTGTAATACGTTACTAACATCTGCCCCTGTAATATTATTATAATCAATGACATCAGCCGTACCATCAATCATATCCATCGTACAATTCTCAGGTGGAACACAAGCAACGACTTTCGTAATCTTCATTCCTAACCCTTCACTAACTTCTCTGATTGCATTCTTAACAGAAGAAACAGCTGATTTCATATCAGAAATAAAACCATTTTTAATACCAGATGAAGGAGAACTTGTACAAGCCAAAACATGATATTTTTGATTTACTTTTTCACATACAATGACTTTAATACTATCCGTTCCAAGATCAATTCCAGTATAAATATCACTCATGGCTTTTCATCTCCTATCCTCAATCTTTATTATACTATACTTTCTTTCGTTTGCAAAGAACTATTCTTTATAATAAACCTCAAAATCTTCTATTTCATAAGCCTTCTTACTTTTCTCTTTTATATAGCGATAAAGGTCCTTACAATACTGAATATTTTCATGATCTTGTACATAAAAATAAACATCATGCATTCCATCAATCTTTTTCTTCATCTGAGTTACTCCATCATATCCAAAGTTTCCATATAGTGGAATATCGAAATACGTTATCTCATGATCACTCACAATATCAAGAAACATATTAGAATAAGAAAACATATAGGCATTCTCTCTTTCTTGATAATCTTTTAATACTTTAGTAAGCTTCTTTTCTCTCTCAATCGGAACCAAATATCCCGTAAAACGTTTAAATGTACTAAAACGATTCATTTGATAATGAGGATAATGACTAAAAAGATTAAATCCAAGGAAAAAGATCGATAACGCAATTCCAAGTCCCCAAACATACTTATGAATTTCATCCGTATGTATTAAAAAATGAAGAACAAATAAAAGAAGTAAATATTGGAAATGAAATAAATCAATAATTGGAATCATCATAGAAATACTACCAAGTAAATAATAAGCACTACTATCTTTTGGCCTTTTCCAAATATACCACAAACAATAAATCATAATTAAAATACTAAAAACCAACAAAGGAGTATTTAAAAAATGATTATCTCCTCCAAAATCAAATAATCCTAGAATAGATAAATTCCAAAAAGAAGAAAAAGATCCGGTGCATAATAAATAAATCAAAAATACAATACCAGGTCCTAACATACCAGAAATTCTTTGGAACGTTCTTTCCCAACTTCTCGTAGATAAAAAAGAACACAATACAATCACAAACCCCATCGTATGTTTGGTAAGACACAATAAACCGAGAATAAATCCAATCAAATAATCATTGGAATCTTCTTTATCATAATAAATTAATAAAACTACCAATGTAAAAACTAAAAAATTATAATTCGGAAATAAAATATGAAATAACAAAAAACCCATAAAAGGAATAAAGAATAATAACTTTTTTCCAATTAATTTATCTAGATAATAAAAACAAAAAGTTCCCATTAAAGATTGGCCAAGTAAAAAGACCAAATATTGATCCGAAAACAATAAGAAAAAACTCATGATAAAAGCATACAAAGGGGTTGTAATAATATTAAAGTCTTTATAAGGAATTTCTCCCATACGAATCGCATGAGCCATCCCATAATTCCATATGGTATCTGCATTATTGTATCCCCAAAAGACTAATCCTAAAAAAAAGAAAAGGAAAAACAAATAATACTTATAATACTTCTTGATATGTTCCACTTGAATCACTCTCACTATAATCATTTAATCACAAACACAAAAAAAAAGAAAGATATCTTTCTTTTTATGGTTTATAAAAAATGGTATAAATAGATACTTTCGCAGCTTTCTCTGAATGATCCATTACATATTTCATCAGTTCTGTATCATGTTGAGAATAAGGCCTTTTTCCCGATACAACTTCTTGATAAAAATCTTCATTAATAATAAAGTATGTATTCTTCATTAAATTGACTTTTTCTGTCATACCCTTTGTCCCAGCATATCCGTAATTTCCTCGTAAAGGAACACTAAAGTAATCAATCTTTCGGTCTCGTATGATATCGATAAACATACTAGAAGGATCCAATGGAATTACATTCTCTTCTCGCATCATCGCATCAACAACACCTTGATAAATAGGAATTGCTGGTTCATACATCAAAGTTCCTTCAAAATGATGAAAAGGAGAAAATGTTAAATGAGATAAATTCTCCCATCGTAAAAAGATATTGATAAGAACAAACAATCCAATAAAAATGGATGGAATCACATGTCCCTTTATTCGATCAGAATACTGTTCCAAGAAAGGAATAAAGAAAACAGGAAAATACATAGGAAAATGGTTCGTATCACAAATTGGTATCACAAAGAAAATAGCTCCCAAAGCATAATACCATAGAATATTCTTGGAATTCTTCTTCGTAAAATAACAAGTAAGTCCGAATAGAATCAAAGATAAGATGACACACCAAGGTATCATTAAACGATTATTTCCTCCAAAATCAAATAGTCCAAAGAAACATAAATCAAAGAAAGAAACAAAAGAACCTGTTACGAGTAAATAAATCACAAAGAGACAACCAGGTATGAAACATCCCTCTACTCTCTTTCCAATTCTTTTCCAATCTTTTAATCCAATACAAGTACAAAGGAAAATAGGAAGCCCTATCGTATGTTTCGATAAAATCATACATCCAAACAAGATACCCATTACGAAATCAGATGTCTTCCCCTTCCTCTCCAACAGCATCAACAAAACCATGAAAAAGAATGCCATCGTATTATACGTTGGAATAAAGAAAAAGAATAAAAAGATAGACATCGATAGAAGAACCCATAAAACATTCTTTCCTAATAATTCTTTTAAACAATAATAAATACCCGTATATAAAAGACAAGCTTCTAATAAGAAAATAGAAAAACTATCATAGATAAATAATCCCAAAGAAAAAATCATAATAAACAAAGGAGTTGATACTGTATTGATATCTTTATAAGGAATCTCTCCCATTCGAATCGCATGACTCATTCCATATTCTGTTAAAGGATCCAGTGTTACCGATTCATTTAATAAAATAAACAATAAAAACACCATGAAAAAGAAGAAGAAAAAAACAGAAATATTTTTCTTAACCCATTCCATTAAGACTCCTCCTTTAACTGATACAATTCATAGAAGAGAACCTCATCTATTTTTTCACCATGGTCCATTACATAATGAATAACTTCTTTATTCGTTTGTTTTTTAGGATCTAATTCTCTTGGATCAACCAAAAAGTAAGAATTCTTTCTTTCTTGAATCAACTTCATTAACTTTTCTTTTCCACCATATCCATGATTTCCATTATTAATTAAATCCACAAAAGAAATAGATTCATCTCTTTCAATACGAAGAAAATATGCATTACTAATCAAATAAACAAAGTCTTGATTTGGATACTTATCTAACATTTTATGAAGAGCTTCGTATTGTTCCACAACTGGTTTCGAAATCATTCTTGTCTCAAAATGAGGAAATGAATTGGGATAAATGACACCTGTTTGAAATTTAGAAATAGAAAGAAGTCCCCCTATTCCAACAACAATCCCCACAAATAACAATTCCATTCGAAAAGGAATTTTTCTCTCTTTTAACATAAACCAAACGAGTAATAAACAAACAAAGAATAACTGTGTATGATAAAAATCAAATAAAGGAATAACAATACTAAATGCCGCAAGAGCATAATAAGAATATAGATTCTTTCGATCTTTCCAAATCCAAGATATTACCCATCCTAAACAAAGAAGTACAAAGATATATAAAATATTAAAAGACGGAGTATTCTTCGTAAAATCAAATAGTCCAAAGAAACACAAATCTAAAAAAGAGAAAAGTGTTCCATTACAAACTAAATAGATAAAAAAGAATACAAGAGGTGTCATCATACCACCTAGTCTTTTTCCAAACTTTTTTAAGTCTTTTAAGTAATAAAGACTTGGTAAAAAGAAACAAGCTCCAATACTTTGTTTGGTAAGAATAAGAATTCCAATTAAAAATCCAATCCACCAATCACTCTTCTTTTCTTTTTCAAAATACAAAATAAGAGTAATCAAACAAACCGCTAATAAATTATAACTTGGATAGGTATTAGGAAGAGGAAAGAATAAAAAGATAAGAATAAACCACATCTTATTCCCAATTAAACGATACATAAAGTAAGAAAGAACCGTTAAAATAATCGCATTCACAATATGAAATACAATCATATTAAAACCAAATAAATAAAAAAGAATTGCCATGAAAAATGGATACAAAGGAGGAATAATCATATTAAAATCTTGATAAGGAGTTAATCCTTGATAAATGGCATAACTAAATCCATAATTCCATACTTCATCAGCATATAAATCCATGACAAATAAATTCCATAAAAGGAAGAATACAAACAAAAAAGAGAATAGTATAACGTTTTGATATTTCTTCATATACTACTCCATAATTTTAAAGTGATTTCCACTATCTAAATAAAGAATTCCTTTATGACCCTCTAATTGAGAATAAACTTCTGTGTAATGATTAATCATTTTAAATTTCGTTAAGGTAAGATAAACCATATTTCCATCATCCATATATAAAAGGAATCGATCTTTATCATATTCATTTGGTTGATACTCAATATCACTAATTTTAGATAATGTATTATCTTCTACTTTTTCCATTCCCGCAATAAACTTTTTATATTTTTTATCTGGAACATAATTTAATAAACGAGGAACACGGAATTCACTACTAATGGCATCTTCCCCTACTTGTTCTTTTAAATGGAATACATATTTATTTTTACTCGTATCAAAGAATAATGGTTTGTTTTCTTCTACATCAATTTCTAATAGAAAATCCCATTTCTTATGAATCTTACAAGAATCAATATAAGGAGACTTCAATATCTTCTTACAAGTCTTTCCTTTATCTAATAAAAGGAAAGCAGGATACTCTTTTAAATCTCCTAATTCTAAAATATAATCATCTTTTAAATAAGAAGTACCTTTGATTAAGAATCCATGAATGGGTTGTTTTAAACAGTAACTCACACCAAAAAATAGTCCAACTAAAACAAGAAGAACTAACAATAAGTTAACGATCTTAATTTTTGTTTTTTTGACTATTTTTTTTGCCATAATTACTCCCAATTTACAAATTCTTGTTCAATTCTCATATCAATGCCATATTTTTCTTTTACTTCATCATGACATAATTCTATTAATTCTTTAATGTCACTTGCTTTGGCATTTTTATAGTTAATAATAAAGTTTGCATGTTTATCACTAACCATAGCTCCACCTTTTTTCTTACCTTTTAAGCCAGCATCTTCAATTAATTTACCAGCAAAGTTATCTGGTGGATTTCTAAATACACTTCCAGCACTTGGATACTCTAATGGTTGTGTATCAAGTCGTCTCTGACGTCTATCTCTCATAACTTCTTCAATAGCTTCTCTCTTACCAGGTTTCAAGTGAAGAACAACCTCTAAACAAACATACCCAGGATGTGTTTGTAAGAAAGAACTACGATAATGGAATTGCATCTCTTTATTAACAAGAGTAACTACCTTACAATCAGGTGTTAAAACTTTTACAGATTCTACAATATAACCCATATCCGATTTATAAGCACCGGCATTCATGTAGATAGCTCCACCGACAGTACCAGGAATACCAGCCGCAAACTCTAAACCAGTAAGACTCTTTTTCGCAGCTAATAAACAAAGTTTTACTAAAGAATAACCTGCTCCTACACGAATCTTACGTTTACTCACAAATTTAATTTTATCAAATTCATTTAATCGAATTAAAACACCCTCATAATCCTTATCACTAAATAAAAGGTTAGATCCATTACCAAGGATCTTATGAGGTACTCGATTCTCTTTTAAGAAAGAAATCAAAGAAATTAATTTTTTTGTATTCTTAGGATATACAATGCAACTAGCATTTCCACCAGCACGATACGTTGTATATTTCTTTAAAGAAACATTTTCTTCTATCTTTCCAACATCTAATAACCGAATTGAATCAATTACGTCTTTCATATCATCACCCTACTAATTTTTTAATTTCTTGATAAATACGTGTAGCAGAATCATCAATTCCTAATTCACGACTATGTTCTGACATTTCTTTATATAGTTTTTCATCATCTAATAATCTCTCTACTTCTTGAATAATCGTTTTACTAGAGAAATCTTCTTCTGTGACAATCACACAAGCTCCATGATCTTCTAATTCTTTGGCATTCTTATATTGATGGTTATTGGTAACATAAGGAGATGGTACCAATATAGTAGGTAAACCAATCGCAGTAATTTCTGCTATGGTACTAGCTCCTGCACGAGAAACCATTAAATCAGCATCTTTCATTAAATTAATTAAGTTATCCATAAAAGGAACAACTTTTACATTATCAGAAGTAGGAATCTCTTTATATTCATCATAATAATTCTTACCCGTAATAATTAATACTTGATAATCTTTATTATTAAAACTTGGAATTAATTCTTTAATCTTCTCTGTCATGGTAACACTACCAAGAGAACCCATCACTACAATCACAAGTTTTTTATCTTTATCAAATCCAATCTCTTCACGAGATAAAGGTTTTGCTCCAAGTATTTCTTCACTTCTAGGATTTCCCGTATAAACAACTTTTTCTTTTGGAAATAAATTCAAACTATTTGGTAAAGATACACAAATACAATTAGAAAAACTACTAATAAATTTATTGGATAATCCAGGAATCGAATTTTGTTCATGAATTAAAGTAGGAACTCCTGCTTTATGAGCAGCATACAATACAGGAGCCGTAATATATCCACCAGCACCTACTACGATATCTGGTTGAAATTCTTTGATAATCTTTTTACTTCTACGAATAGCCGAAAAGAATTTATACATAACAGAAAAATTAGAAAAAAATCTTTTTCTATTTAATCCACTCATTTCAATTCCTTCAAAAGGAATCCCAAGTTTCGGAATAATGTCTTTTTCCATACGATCCGTTGTTCCTACGTATAAAAACTCTACATCTTTTTCCTCTTCTTTTATTTTATTCATAATGGCAATGGCAGGATAGATATGTCCACCTGTTCCACCAGCAACTACCATGACTTTCATAGAATCACTCCACTTAACCAAATTATACCATAAATAGAAAGGAAATATGTCTATTTACGATGATAAATCAAAACTTTACATACAAATTGAGAAAACAATTATCTTATGTTAAAATATAGGGTGAAATGAGGGATCCTATGAAAGCAATTGGAATTATCGCAGAATATAACCCTTTCACAAATGGTCATTTGTATCACATTCAAACCATCAAAGAAAAATATCCAGATTATGCAGTGGTAGTTGTCATGAATGGTCATTTTACAGAAAGAGGAGATATATCCATCATCGATAAATGGAAAAGAACAGAAATAGCCTTAAAATGTGGAGCAGACCTAGTAGTAGAACTACCCTTCCCATTCGCAACGCAATCTGCCGATTTCTTTGCTTATGGAGGAATTACCATTCTAGAAAAACTACAAGTAGAAAAAGTAATATTTGGAAGTGAATCTAACAAAATAGAAGACTTAGAAGAAATAGCAAAAGTACAAGTAGAAAATAATGATTTAGAAAAACTAGTAAAAGTATATTCTAAATTAGGAAACAATTACCCTACTGCTTTATCAAATGCCATTTTCGATTTAACCGGTAAAAAAATCAATGCCCCTAATGATTTATTAGGAGTAAGCTACATTAAAACCATTCTACAAAATAAATACAAGATACAACCAGAAACAATTGAAAGAACAAACGACTATCATGGAACATCTTCCGCAAGTCATGTCCGTGAATTATTAAAAGAGAAAGAAGATGTAAAAGAATATGTTCCAGAGTTAGAAATACCATACTTAAACAATCTACATTTCTTAGATGATTATTTTGATCTAATCAAATATAAAATCACAACAGAACAAGACCTATCCATTTATCAAACCGTAGAAGAAGGAATCGAGTTTGCTTTGAAAAGAGAAATCAGTACTTGTAATTCTCTAGAAGAATTGATCAGTCGTATCAAAACAAAACGTTATACCTACAACAAAATCAGTAGAATGATCATTCATATACTATGTAATTTCACCAAAGAAAAAGCAAAACAAATGAAAGAAGTAACCTATATTCGTCTATTAGGTTTTAATCAAAAAGGAAAAGATTATTTAAATCAAATCAAAAAAGAAATCAATCTTCCAATCATCAGTAAAATCACAAGAGAAAAAGATTCCATGTTAGAATATGAGATAGAAACAACTAAAATATATGATATAAAAAATACAGATAATCTGATTTCAAAAGAATTTGATAAAATAATTGTTATAGGAGGAGAAAATGATTAAACAAAAGAAACAAGGTCAATTAATTGTAGTCTCAGGTCCATCAGGTTCCGGAAAAGATACGATTGTAGGAAAAGTACTAGAAAATGATAAAAACGCATGGTTATCCGTTTCTGCTACCTCTCGTGCTCCTAGAAAAGGAGAAGAAGAAGGCGTTAACTACTATTACCTTACAAGAGAAGAATTTGAAGAAAAAATAAAAGAGAATTACTTCTTAGAATATGCAGAATACGCAGGAAACTATTATGGTACTCCGAAAGAGAAAATCATTGAAAAACTAGATAAAGGATATGATGTCATCTTAGTAATAGAAATTCAAGGAGCTCAAAAAATAAAAGAATTAGTTCCAGAAGCATTATTTATCTTTATCATGCCACCTTCTGAAAAAGAACTATTAAAACGTTTAGCTGGTAGAAAAACAGAAGATACCAATAAAATTATAGAAAGATTTAATCTTGCTTATAAAGAAATGAACGAAGTAACCAAATACAACTATGTAGTCGTAAATGATGATTTAGAAGAAGCTGTTACCAAAGTACAATCTATTATGAAAGCAGAAAAATGCAGAGTCGATCGTATTGAAGAAATGTTAGTTGCCAACAAAGAGGAAATCATCCACGAATTCTTAATGGATCAAGATTTCGACAATACAAGAACAAAAGAAAAATTAGAAGAAGACAAATAAAAAGATATCGAGAAATCGATATCTTTTTTCATTCAATTAATCATGATCTACAACTAGTTCATAAGGATCATCTATCGTTCCAGAACCGGTACCAAGTTGTACATAAGGATGTAACGTAATAATAGGACGAATACAATAAGCACCATTCGAAGTAGTCCATCCATAATAGTAACTTCTAAAGGCAACTCCCCCTACTAATCCATTTGGTCCAATACTGGTTCCACCAAAATCGAATCTTGCAGAACTAGTATTATAGAAATATTGACGAGATGCTGTCCAATAATAGTAAGGACTATTTGGAGTATCTACTTTATATGCAACAAGTCCACTATTACCATAACGAGAATCATTCTTATAAACATTACTTACCAATTGATAATCTCTTAGATATAAAGTATCTCCTAGTACTCCACCTTGGAATTCTTCTCCAGAACCAGTCGTTGGTCTAGGAGTAGATGTAGTAGATGGAGGGGATACCTCTGTACCATTATAAGGAGTCGTATCACTAATCACAGGAGTTTGTCCATCAGCTCCAAAGATTCTAACACTTTGCGCATAGTCACCATGACGGAATTGCTCCGCAATACCTTGTAGGATTTGAGGATAATTGGTATATCCATCAATACCACCAATCGTAACCATATCAGATGAAATATACTCAGAAACAGCTTCTATTGTTCCATCACTATTCTTCGCAATAATTCTCCATAAAGTTAACTCGGATGGATGAATCACTTGATCAGAGGAATATCCAGTAGTACCAGCAGGAATCGTATAAGATTCTTGTAAGGTGTGATAAGAAATATAATCACCTACATTAAATCTTTCCACTTCAATCGCAGTAGAATCCTTCTGAACATATGTAACTTGGAAACGAACAGTAATCGATTGATTTGAAGTTGGTAACTCACTTTCCGTTACTTCTGGATCATAATAAACTTTGACTTTATAGGTTTCTTTCTCCCCTGCTCTTAAAATTTGTTTTTCATTGATTGGTGCATTATCCGCATAAGTTTTTTCATATTTTAAATAAGTTGGAATCTGAGATCCATTAATTGCATCATAATAAACTGTTTCAATCATGGCATCAATCGTACCATCATTTTTCACATCCACAGTAAACTCATAAAAGTCTCCTGGTTCATTTAATTTCACATGATAAGTAATCGTTGTTTTTTGAGAATTCAAAACAGGTGCTTCTGCCTCTACAGAACCAGATGATACTTGTAGATTATCCCAATAAACACTCCAAGTATTACTATCAATATCTGCAATTCCTTCAATATTAAGAGTGGTCGTTAAAAGAGCATAGCCTAAACTCATGGCCATGATTAAAAATAGGAATCCAACAATAAGTGTTTGTTTTCTTCTCATTCTCATACAACACACACTCCTACTATACAAATTATAACATGCCTATATAGGAAAAAAAAGAACAAAATGTTCTTTTTATATTTCCACAATTCGAATATGATTCGTTGAATGAGCCTTTCCAAGTGGAAAACCTCCTGTAATTAGGATTAAATCCCCTTTCTTCAAATCGAATTCTTTCATTGCTTCTTCTTTCGCATGTTCAATTAAGGTCGTAGTATCATCAAATACCCCTTCCATAACAACAGGTTTAACGCCAAAATTTAAAGCTAATTTTTCAGCAATATGATTGGTTGGACAACAAGCTAAAATCGGACGATTCGGTCTTAAATTACTAATCTTACGAGCCGTAAATCCTGTCATCGTCGTTGTAACAATCAATTTAATATCATCATACTCAACCGCATCAACAGCAAGTTTTGCAATCGTATCAGAAACACCAATTCTCTTTTTATAAGCTGTATGTTTCGTATAATCAATCGTAGACTCTACATGTTCACAAATACGAGCCATGATTTCAACAGCTTGAACAGGATATTTTCCAACGGTTGTTTCTCCCGATAACATAACACAATCCGTTCCATCTAATACCGCATTCGCAATATCAGAAACTTCTGCACGAGTTGGTCTAGGATTCGTATACATAGAAGCAAGCATTTCCGTTGCGACAATCGCAAACTTACCCTGCTCTCTACATTTACGAATAATATCTTTTTGTAAGGTTGGAAGTAATTCCATAGGAACTTCTACTCCTAAGTCACCTCTCGCAACCATAATACCATCACTGACATTAATAATTGAATCAATATTTTCAATTCCTGTTTGGCTTTCAATCTTAGAGATAACTTTCGCATCTCCACCAGCCTTTGCAATAATATCCATTGCTTCTTTTACGTCTTCCTTGCAATTAACAAACGATAAAGCCAAATAATCACAAGAATGCGTAGCGGCAAACGTAATGTCTTCACGATCAACATCACTAATAAATTTTAAATTTAAATTAACTCCAGGAACATTAATTGTCTTATGACTTTTAATTTCTCCATCATTTAAAGCTTTTAATCTTACAAAATCAGGTCCTTTTTCAATAACCTCTAAATCAAGTAAAGCATTATCAACTAGTACATGATGACCTACTTTAATATACTTTAATGCTTCCGGATGATTCACACTAAATTGTCCTTTATTTCCTAATACAGGATTCTTCACAATTTTAATTTTTTGCCCTGTCTTAATAGAAATTCCACCATCTTGGAACTCTAATGTACGAAATTCAGGTCCCTTTGTATCATACATAATCGCAACTGGTAAACCTGTTTTCTTTCGAACTTGACGAACAACCTCAATCGTCTCTAAAATATCTTCACGGTTAGCATGAGAAAGATTGATACGAGCACAATTCATTCCATTCAAAACCATTTGTTCCATCACATCTACATTATTAGATGCAGGACCAATACTACAAATTATCTTTGTTTTCTTCATAAGAATCCTCCTAACCAACCCTACTATACTACTCTATTATATAACAAATATTGATAAAAGGTATAGTGCTTTTCTGCATATTTTTTGGAAAAATAAAAAGAGTTGCAATGAATCATTGCAACCCTTTTATTAATTACTATATAAGGCTTGTAATTTTTTGCATTCATCAGAATCAAGTAATAATCCTAACTCTGTTTGAACGTTTGTCTTAGCCTCTTGCTCTAAGATAGCATCATAACTTGTTGAAATATTAGCGGCAAGTTTTTCTCCATCTTCTCCCATTCCAGTATTGAAACTTAGAGATGTTAGAGAATCAATTTTTACACTTACTTTTGGTGGTACTTCATTGATGTCATAGAATCCAATTTTGTATCCTCTTGAAGCATCAATGTTTGTAGCGAAACGATATAAGAAACTTTCTACAAATTTCTCTCTATCGATACGATAAAGACCACATCTTTTATAATAGAAATCATCTAATGCATCTACCATAGCTGCATCCGTTGTTTCTTTTAGTAAGTAGTAATCTAATTCACTACCGGTTGAGTAATTGTTTAATACATTCAATAAACTTAATGCGATTAAAGCTAGTAAAATAATTCCAACTGTTAACATTCCTTTATTCATATATTATCTTCACCCTCCTAACCGTTATGAACAGGATCACATTCATTAGATCCATAATTCTTCATATTGTTACAGTTAATTGCTGGTATATCAGGGATCTTATTGCTTCCTGCTAAACCACGAATCTTAGAACTACGATATCTTCCAACACCACTTGTGATTGAGAAGTCTGAATCTTTGAAGGATGTATAGTTAGATCCACCCATATTTCCAGCAGCAGATTTTCTCATTTCACGAATTGTATCAGGCATTAATACGAATTCATAATCTAGATTATCAGAAGTATAAATTTCTGTTCCATTTGCTTTAGCATTTCTAGCTTCTTCTTGTAATTTCTTCATGTAAGCAACAGGGTCACTCTTATAATCTTCATTCTTCTTAGTATTAACTGCATATTCACTCCAGTTAAATCCTGGCATTCTTCCTGCTTCACCAGCAGCTTTTTGAGATCCATCTGTACTTGGGAATAAGTTCTCTAAGTCCGTAGAACGAACACGATATTCTTCTCCACTACAGTCAGGTAGCGTTGGAATATCTGGATCAGGATTATCAGGATTTGCAATTCCATAGAAACACTTAATATTGAAATCCCATTCTAATAAACCGAAGTTTACTGCTTTTGCAAGAATATTATAAGTAATATCACTTTCTGTAATAGAACCTGGATCAATTGTTGCAATAGATCCATCAGTTGATCCAAATTTACATAAATCCTCAATAGCTGGATTAGATGGTGAAAGTTGATCCCAAAGACCAAAGTTAACAATTTTTGCACGTAAGTAAGCATTTGCCCAACGTACATTGACAGGTTTTGTATCACCTGGTAAGCAGAACTTATCTTTAACTTCAAACCAAGCTCCACCTTTATCAACTAACTTATCTCCTGATTTTGGCTCAAATGAAATCTCACCAGTCTTTAAGTTCATCCATGTACTTGGAGTTCCCCAAGTTACACGATATCGATCTTTATTTCCTCCCGTCATGTAGCATCCATAAATACCTTCATGTTCTCCTGGGAAGTTAGGAATTAATGTTGTATTAGCATTTTCTTGCGTTGTGGTTACAACAGTTGATGAATTCGTAATAGAATCTTTTTGACCATTGTATGGTAATTTAACTTTTACAGCTTGACCATCTTTCTTCGTATAGTCAACGTCAATTGTAAATTCAGCTGTTGTTGTTGAACATGTTGATTTATCAAGACATGCTCTAACTAAAGCTTCATATTTCTTCTTATTTTGATCACAGTCAAATTCAAGAATGTTCAATTTGTTTCCTGAACAGAATTTAGATTCTGTTCCACCAGGAACTTTATTACATGGAATATATGTATTTAAATAAACATCTCCTAAACATTGTGTCCAAATACATTCAGCCCCACATAAACCTGATGAGAACAATTTACGGAAGAATCCATTTTCATCAGCATAGAACCATTCTCTATAACTATAATCACGGTTTTGCCATCCCTTACAGTAATATCTACCAGCTGTCCAAGCTCCACCATTCCATTCATTATTCATACCATTCCAGTACATTTCTTTAACGGTTCTTCCTTCTTTGTTGTTTGAATTCTCTGAACCATTAGAAGCATAATAACCTTCACAAGTATAACTACTTCCTCGTTGACCTTTTTGGTAAATATCAGAAGCAAATAACTCATCAAAATATACACTATTTGTCTTAGCATAAGCTGATACAGAACCATATACTTGGTTATAGCATGATGTAGAACATTTCTTTGTATATTTTCCACCATCACATTGTTGAACACAAGCATTAAATTCATCATTTGGACCAGCTTGTGTTAGGATATTTCCACCACTATGCCAGCAATCAGGTACTGGAGTACACACATTAACTGGACATAAATCAGTATCTGGTGGAAAATCAGTCATATTACATGAAACACGAGATGTTGCACGAACTTTATATTCAAAACACATTCCTGCTGAGGATGCAACAGGAGGTCCATATTGTACTTCTACTGCTTCTTCACAAGTTACTTCACAAGAAATTTCTTTGGAACCAACATGTCCACCATCAGCTTTATTCTTTTCTGGGTTTGGCGCATAATGGTAATACAACGTTGCTGTTTCTTTATGCTTTCTTGTACCATAAATATAATTACTATTTGTCCAATATCCTTCTCCTACTAAAGTGTCAGGATTGGTTGGAATATTATCGATACGATAATCACATTTGAAAGTAATAGGATCACCTGTATATTTTCCACCAGGTACTTCTCCATATGACTTATTGCCGTTTTGACCATCAATTGCCATTTTCTTTGAAAGACAGAACTTATCATAGAAAGAGCCGTCTCCTCTTTTGAAAGAACCTGTTGTGGTTCCTGATTGATAAGTCTTGTTTTTACAATCAATAATTGAATTAGTTGTTTGAATTTCTCCAATTTCTGGTTCAGTATAATGAATTGTTTCTATATCAGCGTCTGCTACTCTAGTAGCGAACAATTCTGCTTGAACATAATTCCATTTACAACTATTTTTTTCTTTTGGAGAATTAACAACGTTACAGTTAGAACGTAAAACAACAGTAACACCATCAATACCAAAATCGTTAGTTTCATCTGCTGGAACACCATTCATGTCAATCTCAACTGGACTATCACATTTTAATTCTTTTCCAACTGCACTATGACCAGTATCTTTATTAATTGTTAAAACTTTAAAGTAAACTTTTTCAGCACAGTTTTTACTCATTGTAAGTTTGAACTTGTCTCCACCAAGATTGATAATTTGAATACCATATCTTTTTATTACGGTTGGAGAGTCTGGTTTTCTATCTGTTTCCTTGCAAAGTTCTTCTGGTTTCAAAGATGAACATCCAGAACCTGAATCATATTCACCAACAGGATCACTAAATCCATCATTATCTTCTGCATATACAACACAATTAATGAAGATGAATGTGAAAACCAAAATTAAGAATGTTCCCCTTAGTATTCCCTTAAGCAATTTCTTCGGATTCACTATCCTCAGCTCCTTTCAACATTTCGTTAACTCTTTCATAATTCTTATTACGGTGTAATGTAGATGGTGTTACGTGCTCACCTTCACGAACTAATCTACCTGTTACAATAAAGTCATAACTTTCTCCATCTTTGAAGAATTTTGTACAAGTTACAACAGATAAGATTTTGTCATCTTCTTTTACATCTACTTCATAATCATAAATAGAGTTGTCTAGAATTTCATTCATATAAGTTGCTTTTACTTCTTTACTAAAGTCTCCTTTTGGATAAGCGTCCAACTCTACGGAATCCAAGAAACTTACAGCATAGATTTTATAAATGTAATTCTCTCCATTCATACTTAATTGCATGAATTGATTTTCTTGAGCAAAATCATAATAAACAAATCCCATTAACTCTTCCATACGAGTAAATGCCTCATCATGTAATCTAGGATTTGGTCCTAAATTCATAATATTATGACCATAAATGATCATGGCATCATGGAAATCAGAATCATAACTCAATGACCAAGTAAAGGAATTAACCGTTACTGGATAATCAAAATCTTCAGATAAGATTCCAAATACTGGATAATCAATATTGGTTCCTTGAACTCTTACCCATCCAATTGTTTCATGATCATCAGAATCAGATTCTTGAGCTTCATGAATTTGGTCTAATCTAGACTCAGCTCGATAATATGCTCTGCCACCAAACATTTGCACAACCATTAATGTTCCTAGCAATAGCATTAGTACAACAAGTGCAACAATAAGCAGAATGTTATACCTTTTGAGTTTATCACTCAATTTTTTCTTTCTAGTGCTCATACTATTTTCCTTTCTATTTCAATTTGTATGGTGACTCATAAGTACCTTTTCCATTACTAACGACGGTTCCCTTTTTCAAGAATCCTACAACACGAATTCCATACTCTGAGTAATCCGGTATTTCATCGTTAATTGGAACACCAATGTCTGTCACAGCGGCTCCTACTCTTCCTCCTCCTTCAGCTGTATCACACAACCAATAAGAGTAAGAATTAGTAGATTCGCGATGAGACTGTGCACTAAACATATCATAAATACTTGGCGCTACAAGTTTTACTTTATATTTATTGTACTTTTTAGCTTCACCATATACGATCTTATTCTTATATACTGGTATTTCCACTTCGTGAGTTGAAAAAATGGAAACATCAATATATTCACTTGACTTATTATTAATTTGATAAGCGATGCTTTCTTTCTTCTTTGGATTATATTCCAAATGATCATAACCATCGAAAGAAGAGAACTCTGGTCGATTTTTCAAATAACCTAATGTTTGATCTGAAATAACCTTCGTTGTTCCATCTTTATCTACTTCAATAATTCTCCATAAATAACCATTGGATGTAATGAATTCTCCTGGATAACGAGTATTAAGAAGATCTCCTCCTTTTGCCTTCTTGGTTTCCCCAAAGACATAAGGATTGTTTTGACTACCATCTCCGCCTACTACTAACGTATCCCCTTTCATCACAACCATTGGACGAACTCCATAGTTATAAGAAGATTTATCTAAATAGAAATCCTTACCACGCTCATCATAGAAAAATACATTTCGAGTAACATATGCTTCTTTATCATTTTTTCTTGCTGCTACCCAAGACATCGTCCTAGGTTTCATAAAGCTATCTTTATTTTCATCTAAAGATAGATTTACTTCTACATTCGATGGAATATAAGCATATCTCTCTTCTGTATAAGAAGTACACTTGGTTGCTGCTAAGGTTTCATCTGTAACTTTCATATCACAGAACTTCGTTTTCACAAGCAATTTCTTTGCTTCATCCGTAAAGTGTTCCATATATACTTCATCAAGCCATTGTTTTATTTTCGTATAATTAACATTTGCAATATCTTCTTCTGCTACTAAGATAACATTATTATTTTTATCAAGGCCAAATACTTGGAAATACATATTCGATAAACGAACATAGTTGTTTAAAGGTTCTCCAACATAATTTGTTTGATCTCCTAAATCCTTCTTAATAATACTACTTAGTACTTTTACTACATGAACGGTTCTTGTAACAACCGTCTTATTACTCAAACTATCAAATGCAGTATATTGGATTTCATAGGTACCTGTTTTTTCTGAATCAACTTCTCCCTTAACTGTAACAGCCGTTGATACATCTAATTTTCCATCTGTATCATCGGAAACACTGCTAATACCGGGATCTTTATATTCATCACCCATGTTAATTGTTGTTTCCTCGGGACCTTTCATTTTAATTTGAGGTCCTGTGTGATCCACAGCAGATTGAAGAATACCACAATCTAAATAGATATAGTATCGGTATTCACCATTTTCTCTACGTACTTTTACCCAACTCTTCTCTAAAGAACATAGTTTGTTAGTATATGGTGCTTTAAAATCATCCTTTAAATAAGCTTTTTTATACAAAGTATTAAGAGAAAGTGTTTTAACTCTTTGTCCTGTTGGTAATTGTTCCTGGTTTAATTCAAAATACCTTCTAGCCGCATCTTCCAAAGTTTTCTCGTTCTGACGGAACTGTAACCTTGGTTGAATCCCCAGAAACCATACTAGCAGTCCTGCAACCACAAGGATAGCAATTAACTTGATACCCTTTAAGTTTTTGCTTTGCATAATTCCTCCCTATCTTTTTTAAATGTAAATGCACATGAAAAAGACTAGTGCCATCTTCATAGCATCCCTACAATAATAATTCTAACATATATTAAAAAAAAATCAATTATATTTGCATAATTTTTCCCTATAAAAAGGAAGAAAAATGAAATATAATTGATTCCTCTATTTTGCTTCGTACCAGTTATGGCACGTTTCAATATCTACTTTTAAAGGAGCAGCCAATGGAAACGTATTTTGCATAATGTTTCGAACA
>CAMIXP010000012.1 GCA_946402785.1 uncultured Caryophanales bacterium
CTGCTGCTATGCGTTATACCGAATCTCGTTTATCTAAAATTTCTTTGGAATTACTAAGAAATATTAATAAAGATACTGTTAATTTTGTTCCTAACTTTGATGAAAGCGAAAGAGAACCTGAAGTTTTACCTTCTAGATTCCCTAATATCTTAGTTAATGGTACTACAGGTATTGCTGTTGGTATGGCAACCAATATTCCACCTCATAATTTAAGTGAAGTTATTGATGGATGTGTTGCCTATATTGATAATCATGATATTACTTTGGATGAATTAATGAAGTATATCAAAGGACCAGATTTTCCTACAGGAGCTATTATTTTAGGTAATAGTGGAATTAAACAAGCTTATGAAACTGGTAGGGGAACCATTACTGTTCGTAGTAAAGCTACGATTCAAGAAGAAAATGGTAAACAATACATCATTATTGATGAAGTCCCTTACGGAATTAATACATTAGAATTAAAAAATAAAGTTGCTGAACTTGTTCATAATAAGATTATTGATGGTATTGCTGATTATCATTCTGATTTAAAAGATGGTATTAAGATTACCATTACTTTAAAGAAGGATGCTAATGCACAAGTTGTATTAAATAAATTATTTAAACATACACAATTCCAAACAACATATGGTATTATCTTCTTAATGTTGGATCAAGGTGCTCCAAAAACACTTGGTTTAAAGGATATCATTGTTAAATATATTGATTATCAAAAAGAAGTTATTATTCGTAGAACTAAATTTGATTTAGATGTTGCTGAAAAGCGTGTTCATATCTTAGAAGGATTAAAAATAGCATTAGATAACATTGATGCTGTTATTAAGATCATTCGTGGTGCTAAGGATGATGAAGAAGCAAAGAATGGCTTAATGAAGAACTTTGGTTTAACAGATGTTCAAGCAAATGCAATTCTTGAAATGAGATTACGTCGTTTAACTGGATTAGAACGTGAAAAGATTGAAGAAGAATTAAATGAATTATTAAAATTAATTGAAGAATTAAAATCAATCTTAGCTAGTGATGAGAAGGTTCTAGAAGTAATTAAGAATGAATTACTTGAAATTAAACAAAAATATGGTGATGAAAGACGTACTCATATTGATATGACTGCTGTTGAATACATTGAGGATGAATCTTTAATACCAGAAGAAGATATTATTATTAATCTTACAAAGAATGGTTATATTAAGAGATTAAGAACTGATACTTATAAGACACAAAATCGTGGTGGAGTCGGTATAAAGGGTATGACAACTAACGAAGAAGACTTTGTGGAAAAAATATTATCGATGAGTACGCATGATTACTTATTGTTCTTCTCTAATAAAGGAAGAGTCTATCGAATGAAAGGTTATGAAGTACCTGAATTCTCAAGACAATCAAAGGGATTACCTATTATTAACTTATTACCACTTGAAAAAGATGAGAACATAAGTTCGATGCTAAGTGTTAGTCCAAATGATGGATTTACGAAGTATTTAATGTTTGCTACAAAGAATGGTATTGTTAAACGTACAGCTATAGAAGAGTTTGATAATATTCGTAAGAGTGGTAAAATTGCTATCGTTTTACGTGATGATGATGAATTAATTAGCGTAAAAAAGACCTGTGGAAAAAATGAAATTGTCATTGGAGCAAGTAATGGACGTATGGTTCGTTTTGATGAAAATGAAATTCGTTGTATGGGTCGTAGTAGTTCTGGAGTTAAGGGAATTGAACTTGATGGAGCTATCGTTGTTGGAGCAGATGCTGTTGAATCTGGTCATATGGTATTAATTGTTACTGCTAATGGTTATGGTAAGAAATCATTTATTGATGAATATCGTTTAACTCATAGAGGTAGTAAGGGTGTTAAAGCATATAATGTAACAGATAAGAATGGTACATTAGTATCTCTAAAATGCTTTAATCCTGAAGCAGAACTTGATTTGATCATGATGACGGATAGTGGAATGATTATTAAACTTCCATTAGAACAAGTATCTACTTTAAAGAGAGCTACACAAGGTGTTCGTTTAATGAATTTAAAAGATGATCAAAAATTATCTACTGTTGCACTTGTTGAAAAAGAAAAAGAGGATGAAAATCCTGAAGAGGAAATTTCTAAAATGGATTCTGAATTAGGTGTAAGTGTTGTGGATAATAGTGAGTTTGAAATTAAATCTCAAGAATCTGACGATTTAAATGATTCTAATGATGATAATGATATGAATAATGAAGAAGAAGACATTTAGTCTTCTTTTTTTATGTATTTGATTTTAGTTTCACGTGAAACATAGTATTTTTTACTTTAAATATTTTCTGGGAAATAAAAAATAATTATTTTTTTACTTTTGGGAAATAATTTTGAATTAGTTTCACGTGAAACATCTATTTTTTATTTAAAAATATTTCCTGGGAAATAATTTTTGGATTTTGGGAAATATTTTTTTATGTTTCACGTGGAACATCATAATAAGAAAATGTTGATATTATTCATAATTCTATTCATTTTTGTTTACTTTTTATAGGTTTTATAATAAAATAAGTTTGTGCAATGAAAGTGATTGAACCAGGTCAGGATGGGAACATAGCAGCCTTAAGGTCCTCCTTTCATGTGCACTTTTTATTTTGTGGAGGAACTATGGATAATCATTATTTTGATCATGTATATGAATTGGCTCTTAAAGCTTATGATGAAAATGAAGTGCCTATTGCGGCTGTTATAGTGAAAGATGGTAAAATTCTTGCATCTGCCTATAATCATAAGGAAAAAGACCAGTGCTGTACTTCTCATGCGGAAATATTAGCAATTGAAAAAGCTTCTCATTTATTACATAATTGGAGATTAGAAGATTGTGATATTTATATATCATTGGATCCTTGTCCTATGTGTGCAAGTGCTATTAAACAAGCTCGTATTCAACATGTATATTCTGCATTAAATAATAGTGATTCTAGTAATATTGAACTTGTGGAAAAAATATTTGAAACAGATCATACAAATCCTAGTGTTTCTTTTCAATCTAATCTTGATTCTGAAAGGTTTAAACAATTATTAAATTCTTTTTTTGAAAAGCAAAGAAATAGTTAATTTCTTTGCTTTTATTGTGTTATAATAAAACGTGAGTAGGGAGGTTTTTATATGTACTATGCTTTATATCGTAAATATCGTCCATCTGATTTTGATTCGGTTGTTGGTCAAACAGCGATTGTTAAAACCTTAAAAAATTCTATTATTAATCATAATTATACGCATGCTTATATGTTTTTTGGACCTCGAGGTACTGGAAAAACAACTGTTTCTAAAATCTTTGCTAGAAATGTGAATTGTTTATCTCCAGTTGATGGTGTTGCTTGTAAAAAATGTAGTGCATGTAAGACATCTTTTTCTCATGATTGTGTTGATATTATTGAGATTGATGCAGCTTCTAATAATGGAGTTAATGAGATTCGTGAACTTCGAAATAACGTTAATTTAGTACCTTCTGAATTAAAATATAAAGTCTATATTATCGATGAAGTTCATATGTTAACGGATGCTGCTTTTAATGCTTTATTAAAGACATTAGAGGAGCCACCTGAGCATATTATCTTTATTCTAGCTACTACAGATCCTCAAAAGGTACCAGAAACCATTATTTCTAGATGTCAGTGCTTTTCATTTAAAAGGATTTCTGATGCTGTTATCCGTGATCGTTTGGATTATGTTTGTAAACAAGAAAAAATTCAGATTGATCCTGAAGTATTAGAACGTATTTCTGTTTTATCTGATGGTGGTTTAAGAGATGCTTTGGGAATGCTTGATATGCTTACATCTTATACAAATGAGAAGATTACGTTAGAGGATTTTAATGAAGTAAATGGAATTGTTTCTGATGCTGATTTAGATTGTTTTATTCAGTATGTTATGGAAGGTAATATAAAATGTTTATTGGAAAAGATTGCTGAATTTAATAATAATGGTAAAAATTTGATTCAAATTATGGTTCAAATTTTAAATTATGTTAGAAATCAGGTTGTGGATTATTATTTATCTGATAAAGAGAGTCTTTATTCTATTGATTTATTACAAGAATTTATTAATTTATTGAATGAAAAAATGCCTGATATTAAGAAGAGTTCTAATACAAAAGTTTATATTGAAATGTTTTTATTAAAATTTATAAATGATCATAAAAATGATAGAAACGTTGAAATATCAACAAATAATCAACCTGTGGATAAAAATATTGATGACAAAAATATTTCCCGGGAAATAATTTCTAAGGTTCCTGAGAATAAAAATTTAGATGATCAAAATATTTCCCGGGAAATAAAATCTGAACCTAAAGAGGAAATTCAAGAGGGTTCAAAAGATGTTTCTTTGGATGAAAAAGTAGTAGAAGAAACAACTTCTAAAAATACAGAAAAAGTAAAATCTTTTAGTTCCAGTCTTGTTCCTAAGATATTAAATATTGATGAAGTAATGTCTATACGTATTAATAATACGATGGCTACTGCAGATAAAAACCTTTTAAAATTAGAAATGAAATGTTTTGATATATTAAAAGATTTCTCATTTGATCAAGAAATTGGGTATTTAGTTAATTCGATTTTGGATTCTAAATTACGAGCTGTAGGACCGGATAATCTTATTATTAGTTATGATTCTGATGCAAGTGTTGAACAGAATTTAATTAATTTAATTCGATTAAATGAGGTTTATAATAAGGTAACAAATTCTAATAAGAATATAGCAATTATTTCTGATAAAAAATGGGATGAATTAAAGGAACAATATATTGAAAATCTTAAAAATAATGTGAAATATGAGGTTCAAGAAGAACCAGAACTATTATTGGAAGAAATAGATAATAATGATATAATGACTAGTAGTGCAATATCTTTATTTGGTGAAGATATTGTTGAGATAGAGTGAAAGGAGAATTGATTATATATGAATATGCAAGCAATGTTAAAACAAGCTCAAGCTTTACAAAAAGATATGATGAAAGCTAAGGATGAAATTGATAATACTGAGTTTGTTGGAGAAAGTTCTTTAGTTAAAATTACTATGAAAGGTACAAAGGAAGTTACAAAAGTTGAAATCACTGCTGATGATGGACTTGATAAGGATGATATTGAAATGCTTGAAGATATGATTGTTGTTGCTATCAATGATGCTAATAAGAAAATTGATAAAATGACGGAATCTAAAATGAGTAAATTTGGTAATATTCCTGGATTATTCTAATTTTTATGTATCCTGAGAGTTTAAATAATTTAATTGAATCTTTTAAATATTTACCTAGTGTTGGTGAAAAAACAGCTGAACGTTTTGCGTTCTCTATTCTTGATTTAGATGATGATCAAGTGGCTTTATTTAAAGAAAGTCTAGATGCTGTTCGAACAAAAGTTCATACTTGTTCTAAATGTAATGTCTTAACAGAAGATGAATTATGTTCTATTTGTTCTGATGAAAAGAGAGATAATCATGTTCTTTGTGTTGTAGAAGACGTTAGAAGTGTGTTCTTATTCGAAAAAATTGGTATGTTTAAAGGTAGATATCATGTTTTAAATGGTTTAATTTCACCACTTGATGGTGTTAATCCAGAAGATATTGGAATTGATAAGTTATTAGATCGCATTCATCAAGATCATTTTGATGAGATTATTTTTGCTTTTAAACCAAGTATTGAGGGTGAAACTACTGCATTATATATTAAGAAGATACTTGATGGTTTAAATATTAAAATTACAAAGTTAGCTAATGGTGTACCAATTGGTGCTGATATGGAATATATCGATAGTTTAACGCTTGAGAGAGCTTTAAGTGATCGTAAAGAAGTATCATAATTGAGGGGAAATATGGAAGAATTAACTACAATAAAGGAAAATTTTATTCAAATTATTAATGGTATTGTGAAAAACCATAAGATTTCTCATGCTTATTTGGTTGAAGTTAATAATTATGAAGAAGATTTGCAGTATGTTACTTCTTTTATTAAAATGATTTTATGTGATTTATCCTATGATGAATTAAAAAATAGTGATAATCCTATCATTCATTTAATTGATAGTGGTAATTTTCCTGATATTCGTGTTGTTTCATCTGATACGAGTGTTATTAATAAATCTTTGATACTTGATTTACAAAAGGAATTTAATAATAAATCGTTATTAGATGGAAAAAGATTTTATATTATAGAAGAAGCTGAAAAATTAAATGGTTATTCTGCTAATACAATTTTAAAATTCTTAGAAGAACCAGAAGATGATATTATTGCATTTCTTCTTACAGATAATCGTTATCATGTTTTAGATACTATTATTTCTAGATGTCAGGTATTATCTTTAAAGAATGATACTTCTACGTATCATTATGATGATCAATTGCTTGATTTTATTGATTGTATTATTCATCCTAAAAACTTCTTTATTAAATATAATTATTATGTAAAAGAGGTTTTCTTGGATAAGAATATTGTGAAAGAATATTTAGAAAATATTGAAAATATATTTATTACGTATATGGAAGATGATTCTCAATTGAATGAAGAAATTCATCATTTATTATGTGATATGGATTCTTATCAATTGATTCATATTCTTTCTATATTAGAAGATGAAATACCAAAATTGGATTTTAATGTTAATTTTAAATTATGGTTAGATTCTTTATTTTCTAAGTTGATTGGAGGTTAAAAAATGATAGATGTTGTTGTAGTTTCTATTCCTGAAACAAAAAATATTTATTATTTATCACCAAATTCTCTTGAATTAAAAAAGGGAGATGAGGTTGTTTTCGAAAATGATGCTGGTTTATTTGCAGGTGTAGTTTTAAAAGAAACTTATTCTGAAAAAAAGAATAATTTAGTATTACCACTTAAGAAAGTAGTACGTTTTCTTGGTGAAACTGATAAAAAGACGATTCAAAAGAACCGTAATCTTGCGAATAAAGCTTTAGATGATGCAAAAAAATATAGTAATTCTCTTGAATTAAATATGAATTTTGTTGATTCTTATTTAAATTTAGATGGTTCTCAAATCTTTTTATCCTTTATGTCTGAAGATCGTGTTGATTTTAGAGATTTAGTTAAGAAATTGGCTCAAAAATATAAGATGAGAATTGAATTAAGACAAATTGGTGTTCGTGATAAAGCTAAAAAGGTCGGTGGATTAGGACCTTGTGGTTTATTCTTATGTTGTAATTCTTTCTTAACTGATTTTAATAGTGTATCTATTAATATGGCAAAGAATCAGATGCTTGCCTTAAATCCTACTAAAATTAATGGTATTTGTGGTAGATTACTATGTTGTTTAGGATATGAAAATGATAATTATACAGAATTAAAGAAATCTTTACCTAAATTAGGATTAGTTATGGATACTCCTGAAGGTATGGGTAAAGTTGTTGATATTGATGTATTTGGAAATACTTATTCTGTTGATTTAGGAGATAAAGGAATTGTAAAATTCCCTGGTGAAAAGAGAAATGGAAAGAATTGATGATATATTAGGCTATCCTAATTTAAAGATTTATCAAAATTCTGATTATTTTTCTTTTTCTTTAGATAGTATTATTCTTGCTAATTATTCAACGATTCGATTAAGAGATCAAAAAATAATTGATTTTTGCACAGGAAATGCTGTTATTCCTTTGATTTTATCGCAAAGATGTGATAAAAGAGTGGAAGGCGTTGAGGTACAAGAAAAATTATTTGAATTAGGTAATCAATCAATTTCTTATAATCATTTAGAAGATCGTATTCAATTATATTGTGAAAATGTAGTTGATTTTTGTAGTAAACCAGATCATTTAAATCAATATGATTTGGTATTATGTAATCCTCCTTATTTTAAGAATTTAGAGGATAGTACAAAGAATTTATCTTATGAAAAAATGATTGCGAGACATGAGATTTTGATTGATTTAGATACAATTTGTGCCTGTGCAAAAAAAATATTAAAAGAACATGGTAATTTTTGTATGGTTCATCGTACTGATCGTTTGATGGATGTTATTGAGGCTTTTAAAAAGAATGATTTGGAGCCAAAACGTATTAAGTTTATTCATGAGACGATTGATAAAGAATCTTTTTTGTTTTTAATTGAAGGACAAAGAAAGGGTAGTGTTGGTTTAAAAGTTGAAAAACCACTTATTCAATATGATTCTGATGGTAAAATGACTGATGAATATGCAAGATTACAAGTGGAAGTGATAAAATGATACAAAAAAGTTATGATGATTCCCCTAGTTTATATTTAATTCCAACTCCGATTGGTAATTTAGATGATATTACAGTTCGTTCTTTAAATACGTTAAAGACTGTAGATGAAATCTTATGTGAAGATACTCGTGATACAGGTATCTTATTGAGCCAATATGGTATTAAGAAGAAATTAGTAAGCTGTCATGAATTTAATGAAAGTAAAATGATAGAATATGTTGTATCTAAATTAAAAGATGGATACCAAATGGGATTGGTTACTGATCAAGGATCTCCTGTTATTAGTGATCCTGGATATATTGTTTCTAGAGGTGTTATTGAAGCTGGATATAATGTTGTTTCTTTACCTGGAGCAACTGCTTTTGTACCTGCTTTAACGTCTTCTGGATTAGAACCTTCTCCTTTTTTATTCTATGGATTTTTAAATAGTAAAAATAGTAAACAAATTCAAGAATTAAATGCTTTAAAAGATTATCCTTTTACGATTATTTTTTATGAAGCTGTACATAGAATGAAAAATACTTTAACAAATATGTTAGATGTTTTAGGAGATCGTTCTATTTGTATTGCTCGTGAATTATCTAAAATTCATGAAGAATATGCTCGTGGAACTATTTCTGAATTAATCCCTTTAGTAGATGATATGAAGGGTGAATTTGTGATTGTTGTAGAAGGCAATCGTAATGTAGTTGATTATAGTAATTTAGATGTTGTTGATCATGTACAAATGTATTTAGATGACATGAGTGAAATGGATGCTATAAAAAAAGTAGCCAAAGAACGCGGTGTTGCTAAATCTGTTATTTATCAAGAATATCATAATAGGAAGTGATAATATGAAATTAATCGTTGGTCTAGGTAATCCTGGAAAAGAATACGAAAATACGAGACATAATGTAGGATTTTCTTTTCTTGATACTTATTTAGATTTTCATCATATTGATGAAAAATGGATTTCTAAGTTTGATGGGAAATATTTACAAACTTCTCTTTTTGGAGAAAAAGTAATCTTTTTAAAACCACAAACTTTTATGAATTTATCTGGACAATCTGTACAAAAGATTGTAGACTACTTTGATATTGATATTTCAGATATTTTAGTTATTTCAGATGATTTAGATTTATTAGTAGGTAATTTTAAATTAAAATCATCTGGATCATGTGGTGGGCACAATGGTTTAAGAGATATTGAAAATAAACTTGGTACCACTGATTACAAACGATTAAAAATTGGAATATCTAATAATAAAGACTTGGATACTAAAGATTATGTTTTAGGACATTTTTCAAAAGAAGAAAAAAATACTTTAAAACAAGTATTCCAAGATTTATGTCCTGTATTGGACGATTATTTTTCTATAGAATTTGGAGATTTAATGAGTAAATATAACCGTAAGAATAAATAGGTGATCAAATGAATATATTTGATGAAGTACTTCAATTTCATATCAAAAAAGACATGGGTCTATATAATCTGACCGATGAGTTTTTTTGTGTGTTAATAAAGGGAATTTTAGAAAAAGAGAAGAAGAATATTTTATTGGTTGTAGATAGTTTATTTGAAGCTAATAAATTATATAATTCTATGATTAATTATGATGAAAATGTTCTTTTATTCCCTATGGATGACTTTTTAACGAGTGAAGCTTTGTCTATTTCTCCTGATTTAATGATTACTCGTTTGGAAACGATTCATGCTTTAACTACTTCTAAACCTTGTGTTGTGATTACAAACTTAATGGGTTATTTAAGATATTTACCAAATCATGAAACATATCAAAATCATATTCTTAATCTTCAAAAAGGTGATGTAATTGATCCAAAAGTGCTTGTGGAAAAATTAATTTCCATTGGTTATAACCGAGATACGATTGTTAATAAGACGGGTGAATTTGGTGTTAGAGGATTTGTTATAGATGTTTTTCCAATTGATGAAGATAATCCTATTCGTATAGAGTTCTTTGACGATGAGATAGAATCTATTCGTTATTTTGATTCTGATACACAGAAATCGATTAAAGAAATCAAGAATATTGAAATATTACCTTATTTTGAGTTTATTGCTTCTAAACCAGTAGAAGAACTTCATTTTGGAAAACAAAAGTATTTACCTTTATATGATTCTGTTAAAAATATTTCTGATTATATGGGAGATGTTCTTACTTTCTTTAAAGATTATGAACAGATCGATGCGTCTTTCCATCATACATTAGATGAGATTGTTTCTTATAAAGAAGATAAAGATACTGATTTTTCGGGTAATTATATGTTTGATTTGAATGAATTAAAGGTAGATTATCCTATTTATTATCATTCTTTAAATAATATGAGTACCAATGAGTTAGAATCTTCTCATTATACTTTTCAATTGAAACCTATCCCTAGTTTTCATGAAGATGTTGATCGTATTAATACTTCTATCCGTGGATATATTGATAAAGAAAAGACAGTTGTATTAAGTGTTAAGAAATTTCAATTTAGAACGTTATATAAATTTTTAAATATGAAGGTTGTGGAAACTGATTTTATGCATTTAAAAGAAAAATGTGTAAATTTAGTGGATTGTGGTATGAACCAAGGATTTATTTTTAATGATTTGGTTGTGATTTCTGGTAGTGAATTATTTAATGCTGTTTCTTCTAAGAAAAAATATCATACAAAATATAAATATACATCTGTTATACATGATGTGAATAAACTAAATGTTGGAGATTATGTTGTTCATAATGTACATGGTATTGGTATTTATAATGGAATTAAGACACTTACTTTGAATGATATTACGAAGGATTACTTAGAAATTCTATATCAGGGAACCGATAAGATTTATATTCCTGTTGAAAAGATAGATTTAATATCAAAATACTCTGGTAGAGAAGGGGTAGTCCCTAAAGTTAATAAATTAGGTGGAGTTGAATGGCAAAGAACAAAGAATCGTGTTAAGTCTCGTGTTAGTGATATGGCTGATCAATTAATTAAACTATATGCAGAACGGGAAATGAAGAAAGGATTTGCTTTTTCTCCTGATTGTGATTTATCATTTGATTTTGAAAAAGATTTTCCTTATGATTTAACTCCTGATCAAGTTCGAGCTATTTCTCAAATTAAAGAAGATATGGAATCTCCTGCACCAATGGATCGATTATTATGTGGAGATGTTGGTTTTGGTAAAACAGAAGTAGCTTTTGTAGCGGCATTTAAAGCTATGCTAGACTCTAAACAAGTATTGTTCTTATGTCCAACTACTATTCTTTCTAATCAGCATTATGAGAATGCTTTAGAGCGTTTTAAGAACTTTCCTGTATCCATTGGATTATTAAATCGTTTTACTTCTGCTAAGGAGACAAAACGTGTTTTAGATGGATTAAAAGATGGAACAATTGATATGGTGATTGGGACACATCGTTTATTAAGTGATGATGTTCAACTAAAAGACTTAGGTTTATTAGTTATTGATGAAGAGCAACGTTTTGGTGTTGCCCATAAAGAGAAGATTAAGCAGTATAAAACGAATGTTGATGTCTTAACTCTTACTGCTACTCCTATTCCTCGTACCTTACAAATGTCTTTGGTTGGCATTCGTAGTTTATCTTTAATTGATACACCGCCAATCAATCGTTATCCAGTACAAACCTATGTCGTTGAAGAAAATAAACAAATCCTTAGAGATGCGATTTATAAGGAATTATCTCGTGATGGACAGGTATTTATTCTTTATAATCGTGTTCAAACTATTGATGAATTCTCTAATCGTATCCGTATGATAGCTCCTGATGCGAGAATATGTATTGCTCATGGACAAATGAATAAGAATCAATTAGAAAATACGATTATTGATTTCGTGAAACATGAATATGATATTTTGATTTGTACGACGATTATTGAAACGGGTATTGATATTCCAAATGTTAATACTTTGATTATTATGGATGCGGATCGATTTGGATTAAGTCAGTTGTATCAAATTCGTGGTCGTGTTGGTAGAAGTGATAAGTTTGCGTATGCTTATCTTATGTATCAACCATTTAAGTCGTTAACAGAAATGGCTATGAAACGATTAAATGTTATCAAAGAGTTCACAGAACTAGGAAGTGGTTTCTCGATTGCGACCCGTGATTTATCCATTCGTGGAGCTGGAGATATTTTGGGTAGTGAACAAGCTGGATTTATTGATTCCATTGGAATTGATTTATATTTAAAACTATTAAATGATGAGGTTAAGAGACGTAATCATGAGGTAGTAGAGGAAGAAGAGACGATTGAAGAGAGCAAGCCACTTATCAATGTTACTACTCATATTTCTGATCAATATGTTTCAGAAGATGAATTAAAGATTGAAATTCATAAAAAGATTAATTCTATCGATAGTCTTGATAGTTTCCAAATGGTTAAGAGTGAATTAGAAGACCGATTTGGTAAATTATCAGAAGATATTATTATTTATATGTATGAAGAATGGTTTGAAAAACTTGCGAAGAAAGTTCATTTATCTAAAGTTCATCAAAATCGTAATTCTATTGAACTAGTCTTTGCAGCAAATGAGGTATCTAAATTGGATACAGAAGAATTATTTATGGATGCTTTCCATATTACGAATATGTTCCGTTTTATTAGTAGAGGAAGCAACTTGGTAATTGTACTCGATATTATCAAGTTAGAGAAACATCCTATTTATTATTTGGTTGAATTACTTAGTAAAGTTTTTGACAATTTAAATAATTCTATTGACTTAAAAAATTAGAATTGCTACATTTAAAATACCGGAGGTGAATTCAAGATGAAAGAAGAATTAAATGGGTTTAGACAACAACACGAAATGAGTTATCGTAATGCAATTTTAGATACCATTAAGAATAATACGGAGGTTTTGGTTAACCAGGATATTGTGTCTTTATTTCAAAAACCACCTCTTGATTCTATGGATTTACTTCGTACTAAATTTTTAAATTTAGCAAAAAAGAATAAGATTGTATTAAATACAGAAGGACTTGGATATTTATTAAGTCAATATCGTTCTTATTTATTAGATTGTTGTGATGAGATTAAGAGTATTCGTATTGATACTTTATCTAAAGTTATTAAAAAAGAGGGTAATGGGGTTATTCAAATTAATAAAAAAGATTTTGTTACTTTGAATAAAAAAATGAAAAAAGTAATTAAAGAAAAAATTGTTGAAGGTACACAAGTATGTATTATGGATCATATAGATATGATTTTTAATGAGTCTGTTGACTCTTCTATTAAAACGCATATGATTGATGATATTTCTAAATACTTAAAGGGAATGTATCAAAGACAGTTATTGGAGAATATTGATATTAAAGTTTTGGTAAAAGATACTACTTTAATGAATAGTACTAAAGAACAAGGAGAACGCTATTTATTTGCATTAGATCATTCAAAATTGTTAAATGAAAACGACTCTTGATTCTTCCCTTTATTTGTGCTATATTATGTGCATATTTGAAATGTTTTGATGAAGAGCGCTTTATTCATACGTTTATTTTAGAGAGCTTTGTTGGTGGGAATAAGCATAAACAGAATAAATGCAGTATGGCTTCTGAACTTCTATATTGATAGGTAGATATAGGCGTATATAGGCGTTAACTATTTAAGTGTGTAATAGAGATTATTATGAAGTAAGGTGGTACCGCGTGTTAATACGTCCTTACATTTGTAATAATCTTTTTTTTGAGTTTTGGATGATAAAATAGTTCAAGGTATTTTTGTACCATGTTATTTTGTTACAGACGAAGAGACTTTAGGAGAAAGAAATGGTTGGTCATATATGAAAGAAAAAGAGGAGAGATAATATGAATAAGAAAAATGAAAAATATTACATTTCAACCGCAATTGCTTATACTTCTGGTAAACCTCATATTGGAAATACATATGAGATTGTTTTAGCTGATGCAATTGCAAGATTTAAGAGATTACAAGGATACGATGTTTATTTTCAAACTGGTACTGATGAACATGGTGAAAAGATTGAATTGAAAGCAAAAGATGCAGGTGTTTCTCCACAAGCATTTGTAGATGAAAAAGCAGCTGAAATTCAACGTATTTGGGATATTATGAATACGAGTTATGATCGTTTTGTACGTACTACTGATAAACATCATGAAGAGGTTGTTCAACATATCTTTAAGTATATGTTTGATAAGGGAGATATTTATCTAGGAAAGTATGAAGGATGGTATTGTACTCCTGATGAATCTTTCTGGACCGATAGTCAAGTAGTTAAAAATGAAGATGGTAAGATTGTATGTCCTGATTGTGGAAGAGAAGTTGAAAAGAAGAGTGAGGAAGCTTATTTCTTTAAACTTTCTAAATATCAAAAGCAATTAGAGGAGTATATTGAGACTCACCCAGATTTTATTCAACCAGTTGCTCGTAAGAATGAAATGATTAATAACTTTATTAAACCTGGCCTTCAAGATTTATGCGTTTCTCGTACTTCTTTTAGTTGGGGAATCCCTGTAGACTTTGATCCAAAGCATGTAGTTTATGTATGGTTAGATGCTTTAACAAACTATATTACTAATATTGGTTATGATACAGATGGTGGAAATGAAGAATTTCAATATAAATGGCCAGCTGATCTTCATTTAATTGGTAAAGATATTATTCGTTTCCATACGATTTATTGGCCTTGCTTCTTAATGAGCTTAGATGTACCTCTTCCAAAACAAGTATTTGGACATCCTTGGTTAATTATGAGTGATGGAAAGATGAGTAAATCTAGAGGAAATGTTATTTATGCAGATGATTTAGTAAATGAATTTGGAGTAGATGCTGTTCGTTATTATTTCTTGCATGAAATTCCTTTTGCTAGTGATGGCGTATTTACTCGTGATTTATTGATTGAAAGAATTAATGGAGATCTTGCTAATATATTAGGTAACTTAGTACAAAGAACGATTTCTATGGGAAATAAGTATTTCGAAGGAAAAGTTGCTAATAAAAATGTTACTGATACGATGGATAAAGAATTTATTGATTCTATTAACAAACTAGAAAGTGCTGTTACGGATAAAATGGATAAATTACAAATTAGTGATGCTATTACAGAAATCTTTAATGTACTTCGTGCAAGTAATAAATATATTGATGAGACAACCCCTTGGGTTCTTGCTAAAGATGAGAATTTAAAAGATCGTTTAGAGACAGTATTATATAACTTATTGGAATCTATTCGTGTATGTGGTGTTTTATTAGAACCATTTTTACCTGAAACAAGTGGTAAAATCTTAGAACAAATTCATACGGAACATAAAGAGATGGAATACTTAAAAGATAATACTTATGAATTGGGAACACCTAGTCCATTATTTATGAGAATTGACACTACAAAAGAATAAGCGTGAAACTTATTCTTTTTTTGTTATATAATGAAACAGGAGGGATACTATGTTTATTGATACCCATTGTCATTTATCTTTAGAAGATTATGATGATATTGATATTGTATTAAAAGAGAATCGTGAGGCAGGAATTGATAAGATTATTATTTCTGGTTGTACGAGAGAATCCATTGTAGAGACTCTTTCTTATATTGATGTATATGAGGATGTATATGCAACGATTGGTTATCATCCTAGTGAAGCATTGATTACATCGGATGATGATTTATCGTTATTAGAAAAGCAAATTCAGCATCATAAAGTTGTTGGAATTGGTGAAATCGGATTAGATTATCACTATGGAAAAGAGGATATTTTAGAGCAACAGGATTTATTTCGTAAGCAAATGAATCTAGCACAAAAGTATCATTTACCTGTTGTGATTCATAGTAGAGATGCAACAGAAGATACCATTCGTATTTTAAAAGAATATCCTAATGTTAAAGGAGATATTCATTGTTTTAGTGGTAGTTTAGAAACTGCTCGTATTTACTTATCTATGGGTTATTATTTAGGTATTGGTGGGGTTGTTACTTTTAAAAATAGTAAATTAGGTTCTGTTATTCAAGAAATAGGTCTTGATTCTATTTTATTAGAAACAGATAGCCCTTATCTTGCACCTGAACCAAATCGTGGTAAGAAAAATAGTTCTAAATATATTCCAGATATAGCTAAAAAACTAGGAGAATTACTTGATCTTTCTATTGATGAAGTGTCTAGAAAGACTCTTCAAAATACAAATCGTTTGTTTGACTTACAGTAGTTTTTGTGTTAATGTATAAGAAGATAATGGGTTGGTGATTTGGATGACGAAAAAGAACATGCGATACGTTTTTAATCTAGTTGTTGTCATTATTGTTTTATTTGCTTGTTCTGTTGGATTTGCGGTATTACTTAAGAGTAATGTCAAGAATGGACAAGATCCTGTAAGAGAAATTGATGTTACAATGGTATCTGAAAAAAAGAATATTACTATTAAAAATATCATTTCTGTTTCTGATGAATTTGGAAAAGGAATTCAAGAAGAAAACAATGGTGCTTTTGGTTATTTAAATTTTGATATTGTGAATCATACCGATTACGATCGTGGATTTGAAATATATATTACAGAAGATACTTCTACTGAAAAGAAATTAAATGGTCATTATATAAATTTTTACTTAACGGATTTTACGGATAAACCAGTAATGGGATTTACGGATAATAAATTACCTACTTATTATGATTTGAAAATTCTATCTGATAAAGCGGATAGTAGGGTTTTATATTCAGGAATTATACTTGCTAATTCTAAGAGACAATATACTTTACGTGTATGGATTGCTGATACATATATCATTGATAATGAAGAAAAAGAATTTTCATTTACCATTCGAGCAAGAGCTGTATAGGAGGAAATATGAAAAATAAAAAGGGAAAAGAATTATCTGCAGGTTTTTGGATTTTTATTATTTCTTTATGTGTGATTTTAACAGCTGTTTTTACAGTTAGTTTAATTGTTTTTCATAATCGTGAACCTGAGGTTGTAGAAAAAGAAAAAGATGGTGGATACGTTACTCTTAATTATACGAGTGAAGCTAATGTATTAACGATATTGGGTGCTGTTCCTACAGCTGATGCTGTTGGTATGAAGAATATGGCAGAGGGACAGTATTTTGATTTCTCTGTTGATGTAGATTTACAAGATGCTCCCAAAGTAGAATATGAAATATCTATTATTCGTGATAAGACAGTATCTACAATTTCTGATAATGATATTCGTATTTATCTAGAAAAAGAAGAAAGTGGTACTTATACGAAAATCTTTGGTCCAGAGAAATATACTCCTGCAAAGAATTATTCTTCTGTAGGGTCTGAACCAGGAAGTATGGTTCTTACAAATGTTAAAAAGATTAAATCTGGAACAGATAACTATCGTTTAAGAATATGGCTTTCAGAAGAGGCTTTAACAACAGGTGGTAGTTATTCTGTAGACATTGATATTCATGCAGATGTGAAATAAAAAGAAGTGTCAAGTTGACTTCTTTTTTTTGTCTATTTCTATCCTTTTTATCGTGTAAATATTATAATATGATTAGGATAGGAGGTATTTAGAATGACTATAGCAAGTAAACAGTTTCTTTATAAAGTTCAATATTTGTCTTATTTTGTTTTTCGTGCATTTTTGATTGCTATCTTTTGTTTATTAGTCCTTCTAGGTATCTTTTTTGCTGTATACTTTGGGGATTTATTCCTTAATGTAAAAACGGGTAATTATAGTAGTCCTATCTTTAATGGATATGTAATTGTATCTCAAAGTATGGTTCCTACTATCAATATTAATGATGCAATTGTTGTTAAGAGAGAAACAAATGATAAGTATAATATAGGTGATATTATTAGTTTCTTTTCTACGGAATATGATAAAGAAGGAATTATTATCACTCATCGTATTATTGATAAGAGAAATATAGATGATTCTACTTCTAACTATCGTACAAAAGGAGATAATAATCCGGTTGCAGATCGAAAGAATGTTACTACTTCTAATATCTATGGAAAAGTATTTTTAATTATTCCTAAATTGGGTTATGTTCAATCCTTTTTATCTCAACCAGTACACTTTATTATTTGTATTATCATTCCTGCTATTATTGTTATTATTTATGATGGAATGAGGATTGTTGGAGCATTGAGAAGAGCGAGAGAAAATTATTAAAAGTTTTCTTTCTTTTTTTTTGCTTGTAGTTTATAATAATTTTCAATTGGTTTTTCAAAAGA
>CAMIXP010000013.1 GCA_946402785.1 uncultured Caryophanales bacterium
TTGATGATCCAAATGCATTAGATCGTTTTTATGATCGTATTCGAAAGTTTGGAATTAATCTATGTGATGAGGATGTTACTTTATTATTCCGAGAAATGGGGTTAACACTTGAGAATGTTACGAATATCTTGTTAAATCAAGAAAGAAATCCAATGGACATGATGTTTGATGATGAATTCTCCGGAGGAGATGGACAATTTGTTTTATAAGATGCTTCGGCATCTTTTTTTGTTGTAAAACATGGATGTAAATTTATAGTGTCTAATTTTGTCAGTTTACTTGCATATTTACAAAACACAAGGTATTGTAATAATAGGGAGTGTGATATGAATGATCTATCCATCTATCGATAAATTGCTTAACGTGGTTAACTCCAAATATGAACTTGTACACATTGCTGCACGTAGAAGTAAACAAATTGCTAAAGAGGGATATTTACAAATGCCTGAATCCGAGTACAAATGTAAAAAGAATATTGGGAGAGCCCTTGAAGAGGTCGCTGAAGGCCTTATCGAGGTGAAAAAGAGAGATATATAAACTCTCTTTTTTTATGGTATACTAAATATAGGTGAGACATATGAAGATTCTTAAATTTAAAAAGAAACCGAATGGTAAATATAGTGTCTATTTAGATGATGGACGTGAATTTGTCTATTATGAAGAAGTTATTTTACAGTATGAGTTACTGTTAAAGAAAGAAGTAGATGAAAAAGATTTATTATCCATTCATCAAACCAATTTAGAATATGATGTTTACTATGTGGCGTTAAATAGTATTAAGTCTCGCTTTAAAAGTATTTATGAATTAAGAGAATTCTTACGTAAAAAAGAATATCCAGAAGAAATGATTGATCATGCGATTGATAAGCTTATTCAACAAAGATATTTAGATGATCGTTTATTTGCGAAGAGTTATATCAATACACAGATGATTACGACAAGTCATGGACCTCTTCGTATTAAGAATGATTTGTATCAAAAAAAAGTTTCCTCTTCGATAATTGAAGAAGAAATTGCTTTATTTGATGAAGAGTCTCAGATTGAAAAAATGAAAAAGATTATTGAACGCCTTATTCGTAGTAATCGTACAAGAGGGGGACTTGTTTTAAAGCAAAAGATTATTAATGATTTAAAGACACAAGGATACGAATATGATTTAATCTCTCGTATTATTTCATCTTATTCTTTTCCACAAGATAAAGATCTTGCGAAGAAAGAGTATGATAAGTTATATAAGAAATATAGTTCTAAATATGAGGGTTATGAATTAGCTAATAAGATACGGGAAAAGATGTTCCAGAAAGGACTTACTTATGAAGAAGAATAATTGGATCTTTTTATTATTTGTTGTTGGACTTGTATTCTCGCTTCTTTCATTTTATCAAATGGAACCAGATTACTTATGGCATGTGAAAGCAGGAGAATATATGCTTCATCATGGACTTCTTACGAAAGATGTCTTTTCTTGGAGTGTTTATTCTGAGTACTGGATGTCTCATGAGTGGTTGTTTGAAGTATTGATTGCGGGTATGAAGAGGCTATTTGGAAATTTTCATTTGTTTATCTATTGTTTTACTTGTATGTTTTTCTTGTTGTTGATGATTTATTTCAAAAACAAGGATGTTTTATTTCATAATGTTTTGTTTTCTATTCTATGGTTTTCTTGTTCCATCATTCTTGCTTTTTCTTTGCAGGTAAGGCCTCATTTACTTAGTAATTGTTTATTGGGATTAACGATTTGGTTTCTTTATGATTTATATCAAAATAAAGAGTCTAAGAAGATTTATTGGTTACCTCTTATTACGATTGTTTGGGCGAATGTTCATGGAGGATCTAGTAATTTACCATATTTATTATGCTTCTTATTTGCGATATGTGGATTGTTTCAATTTCAATTTTCTAAGATAGAAGCTAATCGAATGAGTAAAAAACAAATTCATAAGTATCTTCTTGTGATGCTTCTTTGTATGGGTTGTGTATGTATCAATCTTCATGGATTTAAGATGTTCTTGTATCCTTATCAAAATATGATGGATTCTACCATGATTCAAAATATTATAGAGTGGAGAAGTACTTCTTTAAATGAATGGCATCATTACCTATATTACGGTTTATTATTATTCATTGTCTGCATTTTCTTGTTTAGTAAAAAGAAAATCGAATGGATGGATTTTATCCTTTTAGGTTTTTGTGCTTACTTAGGATTAAAAAGTATTCGATTCTGGTTTTATACTTATATCATTATGTCTTTTGTTGTTTTCAAGTATGTTGGGAAGAGAAAGATGGATAAAGGTACCATGGGTGGACTCCTTTTAATCTCTTGTTTACTTATTGGTTTGTTTATTTTTAAAGGGAATTCTATTTTGAGGCCAAAATACTCTTTCTTATTAAATGAAAAAGATATTCAAGTCATAAAAGAGGCAAAGCCAGAGAGACTATTTAATATGTATAATTATGGAGGAGATTTGGTATACAATGAAATCCCTGTCTTTATCGATGGAAGAGCGGATTTATATGGACCTCATAACTACAAGGATTATTTGAATATTTCTTCTTTAAAAGAGGACTATGTTACATTGATTAAGAAGTATGATTTTGATTATTTCTTAGTTGATTCAAAATATTCGATTTCTACTTATTTACGTTATAGTGATGATTATCAATTGATCTATCATCGAAAAAATGTTTATTTCTATAAAAAAAGAACTATGGAATCATAGTTCTTTTATTTTGATGCATTTTCGATTAAACGATTCATATAATCATCATATGCTTTTTTTAATGTTGAATCATTCCAACTGATTTCGTTTTGTTCTCTCCAACTTACAAGTGTTTGATAGAAAAGAGTAGAGTCAGCACTTAATTTTTGTTCTTTTAACGCTTCTCTGATTTCGTCTTCTACTTCTTCTTGTTTTGGTTTTTCTTTTTCTCCTGTTTTTAAGATAATATGATATCCATATTGTGTTTTAACAGGTTCTTTTGTATATTCATCTACTTTTAATGCTTTAGCAGCTTCTGAAAATTCTACTACCATATCTGCTGGATCAAAGTAATCTAAGTCTCCACCTTTTGAAGCTGTTCCTTCATCGTCTGAATTCTTTTTAGCAAGTGTTGCGAAGTCTTCTCCATCATTTAACTTTTTAATGATGTTTTGTGCTTTCTTTAGTGCTTTTTCTTCAGCTGTTTTCTTTTCTTCTTCTGAGGCATCACTAGCAACATTTACTGCGATTAAGATGTGACTTGCTTTGATTTCTCCTGAGATATTGTTTTCATAATAGTTTTTAATATCATTTTCATTTAAATTTTCTTTGATATAATCTGATACTGCTTGTTGTCTCTTGTATTCTAGTTGTAATTTTGTTTTTAATTCTTTTTCTGTTTCTACTCCAAAGTAAGATTTTAAAACTGTTTGGTAAGTATTTTCATCACTACCATAGTATGTTTTGATTTGGTTGATTTGATCTTCTACATATTTCTTTTCATCATCTGTACTTTTATATTTCTTTTCTAATAATGTTGTATCAATCATATCAATTAGTGTTGCGATATTATCTTCTTTGATTTTGTTGTAGTATTCTGTTGCGGTAAATTTTTCATCTTTTGTAGATACAGCAACTTTTGATCCATTTTTAACTTCTATTTCTTTTCCACAGCCTGTTAGTAATAGTGAAATAGCAAGAACTGCACAACCACAGGTTATCCATTTTTTCATTTTATCATTTCCTTCCGTTCATGTTTTATCATAGCAAAAAAAAGAAAATCGTGCAATAAATATGCACAATCCTCGCTTATTTTATCTTATCAAATACGATATCTAAGTCATCTAATTTTTCTTTATTGTATTGAAAGTCTGCATGATCTTCTGGGTATCTTGGAATTAAATGAATGTGATAATGTTTGATTTCTTGACCCATTTCATTATTTTGAGCCATTGTCAATCCTTCACAGTTTAATTTTTCTTTTAGTCTTGGATAAAGGGTTTCCTTTATTACGTGTAGACTATGAATGATTACTTCCTCTTTCGTATCTCTGATATCTACCATATGTTCTTTTGGGATTACTAGTAAGTGACCGTTGGTAGCAGGATTAATATTCATAATAACTTTAATTGTCTCATCTTCATAGACTGTTCTGGAAGGAATTTCTCCTTTTATAATTTTACAAAATATACAATCGTTCATATTTACCTCCTAATTTTGATATTCAAATGTTATTTTGTTTTCTTTTATTACATCTGTTTCTTTGTTATTTAAAATATCTTCTATGATTTGTTTTTTATCTTCTAATTCATTAAAAGTACTTGGAATATTGTGAATGATAATGGATGTTGTAATATCATCTGCATTCGTAATCGTAAAGTCATAATACTTTGGTGTTATGTTTTTTTCATTCATTACTTGGATCATTTCTTCTATGGAGTTTGTTATTTCATCTGGATTCCATTCTTTTATGGTTAATTCTTTTTGTAGATAATAGTATTTTAACTCTAATAAGTTTTCTTCTTTGATGATTCTTTCTTGTACTTTTTCCGAATATTTGTCTAAGGTATTGATTTCTTTTATTTTTACATCTATTTTTGTTCTTTTTTTAATTTCTTTTTCTAATGATTTATTGATGTGTTGAAATAGTGTTTTTCCTTCTTTATAGTCTTCTTGAAATGTATCTGTTATTTTTCTATTTTTATATTGTATTTGAAAGGTATGATGACTATTTTTCTTTGACTTGATTGTTGTTATGAAACTGTTGTCTTTAAAGACTGTTTCTCCTTTTTCGAGAGGGAGATCTTTAAAGTTTTCTTCTATATATTCTTCTATTTTTTGAGAGGCTTTTTGTTGGAAAAGGGCTCCTCCTTTTTCATTCATAATAATTAAACCTAATGATACAACGACAATTATGAGGAAGATTCCTCTTCCGATTATTAAGCTATTTTTACTGTTCATTTTTTATCACCTATATGTATTTTATCGTATTATTATTTCATTTGCAATTGCGTGTAAAAAGTGTAATCTTTTTTAAAATCTATTGTTTTGACAAAAAATGTGTGATATATTTATTAATAGATTAAAGTAGAGTATTAGGTGGTGTATTTATGAAGATACAGAGAGGAATTGTAAAATATAAAGATCGTAATGATATTGTATGTACATATGCATTAACAGATGATGGAAAACAATACTATTTCTTAGATGAAAATGATGAAAAGAAATTTGCAAATGGAAATCGTGTAGTTACTACATCTTTAGTAGAAGCAGTAGATCCAATGGTTAAAACTGCCAATGTAGGTGTAATAGATGGTAATGGAGTTGTTGTAATTCCATTTGAAAATCGTTCTATTAAACCAGTTAATGGAAATGTAATCATTGTTGAAAAAGCTAATCCTACTGGGGCAAGTGTATTACAAGCAATGGAAATGAGAAACGATCCTAATCAAGCTTCTATGTTAGTTTCTACACCAGCTACTATTAAAGATAGAATTAATGCTCAAATGGGAGTAGAAGGAAATTATCTATTTAATGATCAATTCTCTGAAGCTACTCTTTGTGATATAAATGGCGCTAATCTAATTGGAGGAGAAACATATAGTTTCATTAGTCTTGCTAATGATAAGTTATACATGAGTAAGAATACTGCTGATTCTCCAATTGCTGAATTCTCATTAACAACTTATGAATTTAATCCTGGATTAGCTGCACAAGCTGCACCAGTTGAGGCTGCACCTGCTAGTCAAGACGCTGCTCAACCAATTGATGTAAGTACGACAGTTGTTGATCAACAAGTAGTTGAAGGTGCACTAAATGCACAAGCTACAACAGAAGCTGTTGCTCCTGTTGAAGGAGTTCCTGCAGATGCTATGGCTGCTGAGGTACCAGCTGCAGAAGAGGCACAAGAAGAAGGAAAACAATTAATATTTGCTTATAATGATAGTGTATCTACTATTACGGATATGCCATTTGGTGAGGCTCAAGCAGAAGAGGCTGCTGCTGCACCAGTAGAAGGTGTACCAGCAGAGACACCAGTTGATGCTGTTGCAGAGACTGCTCCTGTTGAAGGGGTTCCAGCAGATGCTATGGCTGCTGAGACACCAGCTGCTGGAGATACTGTTGATTTCCCAGTTGCTGAAGATGAAACGGTTGCTACAGACTTTGCTACTGCTGAAGCACCAGCTACTGGAGAGTTTAGTGCAGAAGATACTAGTATTTCTGATGACTTAAAGGCATTTGCAAATGGATTTGCTTCTGATGAAGAAGTTGCAGAAGAGGCACCAGTTGCTGAAGAAGCAACGGAAGAAGTTCCTGAGGCAACAGAAGAGGTTGCTGAGAAAACTGAAGAAGCACCAGCTGCTGAAGAGACAACGGAAGAAGTTAACGATACTGTAGAAGAAACTACAGAGGAAACTCCTGCTGACGTAGAAGAAGAGGCTGAAGATGATACTCCTCCTGTTGTAGAAGAGGATGATAAAGAAGATGAAGTAGTTGCTGAAGAAGCACCTACTGAAACTGTTGAAGAAACTACGGAAGAAGTTCATGATACTGTAGAAGAGACTCCAGAAGATACCCATGAAGAAACATTCTCTGATATTGTGAATACACCTGTTGATAAAGAGGAAGAGGAAACTCCTGCTCCTGTTACAATCGATGCTGAAACAGTTTTAGCAACTGTAGATAGAAATATGAATGGAATTATTGATAGTGATGAAATTATGGTTCCACAAGCAAAAACACCTGTACATGAACCAGTTACTACACATGATTCATTACTTGATGTATATAATCAAAAAGAAGATAACTTTGGATATCGTCCAGTTGAGAATTATTCTCCATCAACATTTGATTATGATCCATTGTTAGCAACGAAAAAATCTACTCCATCTTATGGATATTCTGATGGAAAAGATAATATTATGGCAGACGTTGCTCGTTCTATGTCTGAATTAATGAGACAAAATAAAGAACAAAGAGCTGTTATTACAGAATATAGAGATAAAGTTGAGACGTTACAATCTCAAGCTAGAATCTTAAATGAAAAATATAAAGATCAAGCTGCTCGTTATGAGACATTATCTGATAAATTAAGATCATTAGATGAAGCTGCTGGTAGAATTGAATCTAAGAATCAGTTACTAGAGAGCAGAGTTCGTGATCAAGAAAAGATTATTGCTTCTCAAGAACGTGAATTAAAAGTATTAAGACCACAAGTTGAAGGAAAACAAGATCTAGTTCGTTTACTTGCTGATGCAAGAACATTACTAGGATCTGAAACAAGCTATGGCGGATACGAAAGTGAAGGTAGCGATTATTACAGAAGAGCTGCTTAGATATAATAAGTTCATTAGAAATCAACGAATCCGTTGATTTCTTTTTGTATTTCTAGGAAAAATATGGTAATATATAGTTGATTTTGTGGTTGGTATGTTTACCAATTAAAAATGGGGTGATATGTGTGAATCGTGAAGATTTTCCTATGTTACAAAAAGATATTATCTACTTTGATAATGGAGCTACTACTCTTAAACCAAAGTGTGTTATTGATAAAATGAATGAATATTATTTGCATCATACTTCTAATATTCATAGAGGAGATTATGATGCTGCTATTCAAACGAATGAATTATACGATGGCGTTAGAAATATCATTGCTCAATTTATTCATGCAAATCCAGAAGAATGTATCTATACGAGCGGTGCTACGATGTCTCTTAATATGGTTGTATTTGGATACATGAAGAAGCACTTAAAAAAAGGCGATGAAGTTCTTCTTAATAAAGCAGAACATGCTTCTAATGTTTTACCTTGGATTCGTTTAAGTGAAGAGATTGGAATTGTTATTAAATATGTTCCTTTAGATGAGAATTATTGTTTGACCTTAGATAACATTCAAAAATGTGTTACAGATCGTACTAAGGTTATTAGTTTGGCTCATGTTACGAATGTTATTGGGGATGTACGTGATGTGGAAGCTATTGGTAACTATTGTTTAGAACAGCATATTTTATTCTGTGTAGATGGAGCTCAAAGTGTTCCTCATCTACCAGTTGATTTCCAAAAATGTCATATGGACTTTTTAAGTTTTTCTGGTCATAAAATGTGTGGACCTACAGGAGTAGGTGTATTAGTTGCTAGAAAAGAATTATTAGAAGAGATGGATCCTCTATGTTATGGTGGAGGTATGAATTCTTTCTTTGAAGAAGATAATTCTTATGAATTAAAAGAGATACCAATTCGTTTTGAAGCTGGAACTCCTCCGATTGCTGAAGTAATAGGTTTAGGGGAAGCCATTCAATATTTAATGAATATTGGAATGGAAAATATTCATAAACATGAAATGGAATTGAAGAAGTATTTGCTAGAGAAAGTATCTTCTATTCCTAATCTTGTTGTTTATAATCAGAATAGTGATAGCGGTATCTTTTCATTTAATATAGATGGTGTATTTGCACAAGATACTTCTATTTATTTAAATCATTATCATATTTATGTAAGAGCAGGTAATCATTGCGCTAAACTATTGAAAGATGAGATTGGTATTAAAAATACTGTTCGTGTTAGTATGTATTTTTATAATACATTGGAAGATGTTGATCGATTGGTTGATGCTTTAAAGAATAGTGATAATCTATATCAAATCGTATTGTAGGTGATTGTATGGATGACAATTTAAGAAGAGAAATTATACTTGATAATTATCAAGAACCTTTCCATAAAGGATTAGTAGATGAAGATGGTTATTGTAAGGTAAATACAAGCAGTAAAAGCTGTATTGATAATTTAGACTTTATTTTGAAGATAGATTGTGGTATAATAAAGGACATCCGATTTGATGGAGAGGCATGTGCGATTAGTACTTCGGCTTCTTCTATTCTTATTCGTAAGTTAATTGGTAAGAGTGTAGAAGAAGCAAAAGAAATTCTTACTCATTATAAAAACATGATTAATGAGAAAGAATATGATGAAAATATACTAGGAGAATTAAACGTATATGATGAAATCTATAAACAACCAAATCGAAAGAATTGTGCGTTGTTACCAGATGTCGCAATTGAGAAATTATTAGGGGGATTGAACAATGGAAGTAGGAAAAATCAAGACGACGGATTTAAGACTTGCTAGAGTAAAATATTTTGATACTAAACATAATGGAGCTGAACTTTCTAAAACAGAGGCTTATGCTTTCTTACGTAAAGCGGGAGATCATTATTTCAATGTATTTGATGTATTGGAGGATTTACCGGTATTAGATCGTTATCCATACGCAAATGTTTTAAGTACAGGAGAAGAATATGGCAATAAGTTAGTTCATGTACAAGGAGAATTAGTAGATGGACCTTGTTATGTTATTGAACCATTTAGTGCGAAAAGCGTTCTTCGCGTTGACGAAATTTCAGAACAAGAATTAAGAGAATATGTTTTACATTCTAGAATGTTCTTTGTAGACCGTTTAAAGATGCTTGAAGACGAATCAGGAATTGTAAAAATGAAAAATGTGAGAACTATTTTAGCAGATAGAAAGAATATGGAACGTTTAAAAGCAGAATTTGCGAACCACGAAAATGGAAAACCATATATAAAATAGAAATTCTTATGAATTTCTTTTTTTTATTCTTTTGATGTTTGAATTTTCTTTTTTCTTTTATTAAAAAGACTATTATGAATCATTTTATATAGTCTTTTTATTATTTTCTAGTTTTGATTTCCTATCTTTTCTTTCATAAGATATTGGCTTGAAAGGAGGTGGGGTATGCTTAATCAAATTGTTTTGGTTGGAAGATTAACACGTGATATTACTGTGAATAAGTCTGATAAAGGAAAAGTTGCTACGATTTCTTTAGCCATTCCTAGAAGTTTTAAAAATAGTGATGGTACTTATGATACAGATTTTGTTGATTGTGTTGCTTTTGATATGATTGCTGAAAATACTGCTGAGTATTGTGCGAAAGGAGATATTGTAGGGGTAAAAGGAAGAATTCAATCAAGAAGTATGGAACTAGAAGAGGGGAAAAAAGAGAATCGATTAGAAATTATTTGTGAGAAGGTAACCTTCCTATCTAGTAAATCAAAAGAAGAAGAGTAATCTTCTTTTTTTATGTTATAATAAGTTTTATCGGAGGGATATTATGAGTATACATAACACAAATACCATTCATATGTATAATTCTGGTGGGGCAGATGAATATATACAACATGCAGAAATAGAGCCAGAAACAGAAAAATGGGAACGATTATTTCATTATATAGAGGAACAAATCCATCAGGATCATTCAAAAAGAATTGTTGAGTTTGGCAGTGGCTGTGGGGAACTTGCTTTCATGCTTCAAAATGCTGGATACGATGTAATTGCATCCGATATTGTAGATCATTTTTTGGATGAACAAAAACGAATTGGTATTTCTAGTGTCAAACGATTTAATTTCTTATCAGATGATTTTGAGGAGGTTTTTTCTTCAAAAGCAGATCTTATTGTTTCTTGGAGAAATCCTCATCTTGATATAGAAGATATGATGAAATTATTTGATGTTGCGTATGATGGATTAAATGATCATGGATTATTTATTATTAATTTTCAAAATGCGGATGTTCATCCAGAAGCAGAATTATTGCCAAATGGAACGAAATATAATAATAAGATTTTAGAAGATAAAAAAACAAAAGAAAAAAGATTTTATGCTTATTTTACAAAGGAAGATATTGATTCCTTGAGAAGAGATTTATTTTCTGTTGAAGAGTATCATACAGAAGGTGGATCTGAGAAAAAGAATTGGCATGTTTTCACTTTAAAAAAAACAGAATCAAGAGACTGACGTAAAGCGTCTGTCTTTTTTATTGCCTTTTCTTGTATTCCTGTTGTACAATTTAGTTAGAGTGGTAATATGTGTAGGAGGCTGATTATATGAATGAAGAAAATCAAGCTACTTTAGCACCTGTTGAGAATATGAGTTCTACCAATGAATTAGAGGAAGTATATATTCCAAATTCAACAAATACAGCAGATGACAATGAATTAGATGATGTTATTCCTTGTGAACCTGTTACTTTTGAGGAACAAACGATTGACTATAGCATTATGGATTCTTCTAATGATGGTTTTTATGATGAAGTAGAAGCTGCACCTACCGTATCCCTTGATCAAATGGTTGATATTGCACCACATGTTGTGACGGAGAATGAATTAGAGGAAGAATATATCCCAGAAGAATCTACTGGTGATGGATTAAATGATGTTGCTTAAGAACGATTATCGTTCTTTTTTTTGTCTTTTATGATATAATTTTTTTAAGATGGGTGATGTTATGAATATCGTAGTACGTAAATATAAGAAAGAAGATTTTGAAGGGGCAAGTCGTGTTTTAAAAGAGGCATTTGGCTATGATAAAGAAGATCTTACGGATTCACGTGTTTTAGAATTTGTTGCGTGTATTGACGACGTTGTAGTTGGATATTTTAATCTAATGGAAGAAATGGATATTATTCGTAATATTAAGATTTATCATGTCGGATATGTATGTGTTGATTCTGAACATCGTGGTCAAAGAATTGGTCGTATGATGATGGAATATGCCATTCAATATGCAAAAGAACATGGTGTTCATCGTATGGAACTTACTTCAGGGAATAAAAGGGAAGCGGCTCATAGATTGTATTTATCTTTAGGTTTTGAAAAGAGAGATACATCTGTTTTCCGAAAGGAGTTAGTATGATATTAGATATTATTAATAAGAAAAGAATTGGAAAAGCCTTAACTTATCAGGAAATGGATGAAATTTTTAACGGTTATTTAGAGGATAAAGTTCCTGATTATCAAATGAGTGCTTTACTTATGGCTATTTGTATTAATGGAATGACGGATCAAGAAATATTTGATTTGACGAGAATCTTTATTGAGAGTGGAGATGTTCTTGATTTTAGTGATATTCCTGGAATTAAAGTTGATAAACATTCTACAGGTGGTATTGGAGATAAAACAACTCTTGTCATTGTACCAATTGTTGCAGCTTGTGGTGGATGCGTTGTTAAGATGAGTGGAAGGGGTCTTGGATATACAGGTGGAACCATTGATAAATTAGAAAGTATTCCTGGATATCGTGTTGATTTAAGTGATGATGAAATCTTAAGACAAGTTCATAAAATTGGACTTGTTGTTACTGGTCAAACTTCCGATTTAGTCCCTATGGATAAAGCAATTTATGCTTTAAGAGATGTTACTTCTACGGTATCTTCTATTCCTCTAATTGCTTCTAGTATTATGAGTAAGAAGATTGCTAGTGGAGCAGACAAAATTATCATTGATATTAAAGTAGGAAATGGAGCTTTAATTCAAACTAAAGCAGATGCTAAAAAACTAAGTGAGTTAATGATTAAGATTGGAGAATTCTATGATCGAGAAGTTCGTACGATTATTAGTGATATGAATACTCCTCTTGGTAAGACGATTGGTAATAGTTTAGAAGTATTGGAAGCCATTGATGTCTTACGTGGTGTTGAGAAGAATAATTCTTTTGTTGATCTATGTGTAGAACTTGCTACGAATATGGTTAGTATGTCATTAGGAATTCCTATGAAAGAAGCCAATAAAAAAGTTCTTGAATCTATTCAAAATCAATCTGCTTATCATAAGTTTGAAGAAATGGTAAAGGCACAGAAGGGTGATTTATCCAAGATTAAAGTTAGTAATCATACGATGTTTATTAAATCTCCTGTCAAAGGAACGATTGAAAAAATTAATGCATTGGAGTTTGGAAAGCTATCTTTACGTCTAGGTGCTGGTAAAGAAAATATCGATGATAAGATTGATTATACGGTTGGTATCAAACTAAATAAATTAGTAGGAGATAAAGTAAAGAAAGGAGATATCTTAGCGACAATTTATTATAAAAAGAAAGTTCCTGAGATTTCATTTGACAATATTTACAAAATCAGTTAATTTTTGTTTGAAATTATGGAAATTATGATATAATTGTTTTATAAGGTAAGGTGAATATTTTATGGAAAAAATTTATGAGGAGAAAAGTTTAAGTCAAGGCGGACAAAAACAAAGAAGAATTAGTTTTGCATCTATCTTGTCATTTGTAGTTGCTGCATTTGCTATCGTTTCCTTAATTGCTGTAGGATTCTATCAAATCAGTTATGCTGCACCATCAGATGCTGAAACTATGACATTATATTTTGGTATGTTTGATTCTATGCCTGCTTATATTGAAGGAACAGGATCAGATGGACACTTACGTGTTCAAATGATGTTCTCTGATAAAGCAGATGCTAATACAGCTACTGCCCCAGTATTCTGTATTCAACATGGTGTAGATCCTACTGCTGCAGAAGATGCATATCAAAGTCAAGGAGAAATCCTAGATGATTTAGGATTAATTTACTTAATCAATACAAGTAAAGTTATGAATCCATCTTCTACTGGTATTGTTACTGGTTCATTAACATATCCAGATGGTAGTGGAGCACTAAGTGCAGAAGATGCTAAGTTTGTAGAGTACTATGCTACGCAAGCAGCAATTTGGATGTATATGTATGAAAATCCTGCTTATACAGGAACTGCTTATCATGGACAACTAGAAAGTGAACATCAATTAGAAACTTTAAAAGGAACGATTTCCTTAGCAAGTTCTAAGAACCCTACAAAAGTTATTTATCAAGGAAACTTATATGATGCTTATGTTGCAGATGCTGTTTATAAAGCAAGAAATGTTACGAATTATAAAACTGTTGAAGCTAAGTTAGCTTCTAAGAACATTTCAGTTGTTAACGATGATGATACTTATCAAACAGATAAGATTTATGTTGAAGCTACTCCAAAAGATGACTTAGTTAACTATTCAGTTGATTTAAGTGGAATTGATGGAGCTTATATCGTAGATGCTAATGGTAGAACAAGAACTTCTGTTGATGTTTTTGCTCCTGGTGATTACTTCTACATTCGTGTTCCTATTAATAAGGTTACACAAAATAACACAAAAGTTAATATTGAAATTATAGCTGAATTTGATAATTACTTTGGTGGTGAAGCTTTCGCAGCTTCTGGAGCTCAATCAGTTGTTGCTATTACACATGAGAACTTTAGAATTGCAAACCATGCTGAAGTTAATTTCATGGTTGCTCCTGATTCTGGTATGACAACAGCTCAAACAATTTACTTTATTGGTCTTATTGTATTGCTATGTGGTGTCGGAATAATCTATGCGAATGCAAAACCTGTTGAAGAGTAAAAAAATAAAAAAGAGCCAGACATTACTGATTGGCTCTTTACTTATCTTTGGGGGTAGTATTTTCTTATCATGGAACTACTTATTGAAAATGAGAGATGAAGTATTTTCTGATATGAAGATTGCTATGATGTCTACTCCTACTACTGTGGAGCAAGCTCCTGTTGATGGTGCACCAGTTGAGAGTGCTCCCGAATATTATGAAGAAAATTATACAATAGATTATAGTAAATATTATGGTGTGTTAGAAATACCAAAAATTGGTTTAAAGAGGGGTTTTTACAACGTCGGTTCAAAGTATAATGATATCCAACACAATGTAACAATGATGGATGGATCTACTTCTCCTAGTGAGGGGAATGGTAATTTAGTTTTAATTGCTCATTCAGGAGATTCTTACATATCTTATTTCGCTTACCTGTATCGATTAGGTGTTGGAGATGATTGCTATATTACTTTGAGTGGTGTCACTTATCATTATCAAATTGTTGATATTTATGATGTACTTAAGAGTGGAATGATGGTCCTTGATTGGGACAAGAATAAAATGAATTTAACTCTTATTACTTGTACAAAAGATAGTGATGACTTACAAACCGTTTACGTTGCTGAATATGTTGGCTAGAAGAAGGTGATAAAATGAATTTGTCTATATTGGAAAAGATTGGGATTGTCTTTCGTTATATCTTCTCATCATTTCTTTCCATTGAGATGTTCATTATCAACCTTCTTTTATTTGTGATTTTAATTTATAACTTAAAGAAGAATAATCGTTTTGTTCAAATCCTTGCGATTGGAATCTATTTAGGATTTGTACTAGGAATCTTTATTACTTATACTTCTTATGTACAAAGTTCTATTAATTCTTTTGTGAAAGAAATAATGAATTATATTTATTTCCCATCAACGATTGTTTATTTCTTTATTATTGTATTTGTTACTGGTATGATTCTCTTTACTCTGTTTAGTAAGAAATTAACTACTAGTAAACAAATTATTAATTATTCTGTATTTAGTATTTTATATTTTTTCTTTATGTCCTTTTTAACATTATCTGCTTATAATGGATATGATTTAATGGATATGGTTTCTTTGTACGAGAATGATGTAATTTTATCTCTTGTACAAATTAGTAATTTTATTTTATTCTTATGGTTGATCTATACGGGATTCTATTGGTTGTATCGATTCTTTAAGAAAAAATATGATAAATAAAAAAGACTGGTTTCTACCAGTCTTTTATTTTGGTTGCGTAGTATTCTTCTAATGTTATGTTATTGTTATGAATATAGGTTGCTATTTCAACTCCTACATAACGATAATGCCATGATTCATATCTGTACCCTGTTTCACTTTCTTTATCTTTTGGAAATCTTAAGATAAATCCATATTCATGGGCATGTTGTTGCATCCAATCAAATTCTTTTGTCTTTTCAAAATTCGTATAGTTTTCTTCTTTGTTATATACATCGACTGCGAGACCTGTTTGATGTTCTGAATGACCAGGTCTTCCTGAGTAGGTATCTGCTAGTTCTTCTCCATCTTGTTTTACGTATCTTTTATAAAGATTTACTTGATAAGAATAACTTCTATAAGTAGACATCGCGATGATATTTAATTTTTCTTTTTTTGCGGTACTTGATAATTCTTCAAATGCTTCTTTTGCTTCATGCACCATTCTCATATTACTTAATGCATATTGTCTACTGATTGTTTCTAGATTATCTGGTACATAGTTTTCTTCTAAATAATAGTATTTATTGACTAATACTTTTTCTGTATTTAAGTATTTTGCAGGGATTGTATATTCATAAGGGGTTTGATCTAAATTCATATTTACGTTTTTAATGATTTGATCATTTGGCATATTATAATGAATTCTCTTATAGGCAATATATCGATCTAAATAGGCATCATTGAAATACTCTATTTGTGTTTCTATATGATCTAGTTGATTGTATTTTTCTTCTTTGTTATCTATTTCTACTGTTTTTTCTTCTTTTTTAGGTTTTGGGGTATTATTCTTTGGAATGATTTTGGGAATTGTGATGACTAATAGAATACAAAGTAGTAGTGTACCTATTAAAATAGAAATGTTTTTCCATTTTAAACGTATTTTCTTTTTTCTCCTAACAGTCATAATACCACCTATCTCTATTATAGTATTAAAATGATTGATTGAAATCATTTATTTTTTTTCGTTTACATTCTATGTATTCAACATTTTTTATGTTATAATGTTATGTGTTAGGTAGGATGATGAGAGATGGGTAAAAAGAAACCATATAAATACAACTCAAAAAGTCGTTTAACAGCAGACTCACAGTCTTTTCCTTTTAAAGTGAATCAACTTAAAAATGATGTGAAGACAAACTTAGAAAATACTTTAACGAAATTAAA
>CAMIXP010000014.1 GCA_946402785.1 uncultured Caryophanales bacterium
TTCCATAGAAGTTTCAATTCTCTTTTCTTCTTCCCCTTTTAAGAACGGTTTTATAACCAAACTATCTAAATATTTACCATTCTTATCAACGACCGCTAACTTGCATCCATTGACATATCCAGGGTCAAACGCAAGAACGACTTTTTCTTTCATTGGTGGAGTTAATAGTAAAGCCTCCAAGTTCTTACCAAAATTCTCAATAGCCGCAACCTCACCTTTTTCTGATAAATCACTTCGAATCTCTCTTTCAATAGAAGGACCTATTAAACGTTTATAAGAATCGGCAATTGCTTCTTTCACAGCTTTTGTCACAAAACTCTTATCATTTTTAATTACTTTTCTTTCTAAGAAAGCAAGAATTTCATCTTTATTCACATCAATACTAACGGTAAGTACTTTTTCCGCTTCTCCACGGTTTAAAGCTAGAATACGATGAGGTTTAATGTACTTAACAGCTTCTCCATAAGAATAATACATCTCATAAATCTTATTAGGATCCTCTGCATCCTTCTTTACTTTAGACTCAATGACACCATTCTTATAGAAATAACTACGAATCCATTTACGATAAGAAGCATTATCACTAACCCATTCAGCAATAATATCTTTCGCTCCTTGTAATGCCATTTCTGCATTCTTTACTTTATCTTTTACAAATCGACTACATAAAGATTCCATATCTCCTTTTTCAGGGAATGTCATGATAATCTTCGCAAGTGGCTCTAATCCTAACGCAATTGCTTCCGTTGCCTTTGTCTTTTTCTTTTCTTTATATGGTCTGTAGATATCTTCTACTTCTACTAACTTACTACAAGCTAAAATAGAATGTTTTAATTCTTCTGTAAGCATTCCTTTTTCATCAATTAGTCGAATAACATCTTCTTTTCTTTTTAATAAATTCATTTGGTATTCATATACTTCTGAAATACTACGAATAACCTCTTCATCTAATGCCCCAGTTGCCTCTTTACGATATCTCGCAATAAAAGGTATTGTGTTGCCTTCACTTAATAGAGATAAAACTGTTTCTACTTGTTTTTCTTGTATAGATAAATTAGCTGCTATCTCTTTAATAATCATATCGTTCATCTTAAAAACACCTCATATCTATCATAACAAATCCCTATCAAAAGAAAAAGAATAAAGACAGAAATTTGTCTTTATTCTTGTGTTGTTTTTACTTTTTGATATTGGTCTAATTCCATCGCAATAAAATCTGGAAAATCCGTAATATAATTTACATCCAAATAGTGTTCTCCAAACAAATCCGCTACTCGTTTTAATTCTTTCGAATTATCAATCGTCCATACAAAGATTTGCTTTCCTTCTTTTAATAATCGTTCCACAATCTCTGGAGTTAAAATACTCGATTTGATTCCAATATGATCAAAATCTCTTACCATATCTAATTCTGATACTTTATCAACTAATGCAGAACAAGTATAATCACTATGTTCTTTTAAATAACGAATTCCATTTAAATCTAAACTTTGAAAAACAATACGACTCGTATCCACATCTTTCAATTCTTCTTTTAAACATTCCACAAAATGTTCTACATCAAATGGAAATTTTAAGTCTAATAAAATCTTTTTATCACCACTCGCAAGAATACCCTCTAATAAATTCGCAATATGATATTCTCGTCCATTTAAATCTTCATATCGACCCATTAGAAAACTCTTCTCTGGAACTCTCCAAAGACCCATTCCAGAAGGAGTAGAATAATAATGATAAGTTGTTTCCATTAACTCATCATAGGGAGTTAAGGATACATACTGAATATGATCCATTGTAACAGTTAAAGCATTATCATGAGATAACACAATTTGAGAGTCAGGAGTCATTCTAGCATCCATTTCAATATAGTCTACATAATTCTTCTCAGCAGCCAAAGAAATCGCGTCTTCTGTATTTTCTACAGCTAAAGAAGAAAAACCACGATGAGCGGAAATCAAAAAATCATCGTCTTCTATACTTTCTGAAAAAGAAGCAATTCGATCTGCGAACTCTTGAGACTTTTCATGGTTAATATGAAAAGATAATCCTATCCCAGCAGCCATGATTCCTGCCAAAAATAATGCCAACTTTTTCTTATTCACAAATCATCACTTCCTTATTAGTGTCATATTATAACATAACAAAGGAAAAATACCAAAAAAAAGATTCCCGAAGGAATCTTATTTTTCTTTATTACAAACGAATCCGCCTTGTCTCATGTTTGTCATGACACTATCGATTTCTTCTCCAGCTTGGAACTCAATAACCGTTCCACCAGCTTCTGTATAAGCAGCGGATACTTCTTCAATCTTATAAGTACCAAAGTCAAATGTTTCTTGTTCCGTTAGTTTTCCATCTTCATACGAACAACTAACACTTGCTCCCTCTAATTCTTGAACATTTGTCTTAATCTGCTCACATTGAGCATTCAATTCATCTAATGTTTCCTCATCTAGTGAAGGATCTCCACGTACAATCGTCGTAAATTTAGCACTAACAAGTTTATTATCACTATATTCAAATACTCTTGTAATATCACGATCTAAGTTAACTGTATTAGAACTTAAAGTACATACTAATTTACCAGAAGTAATTTCTTCTACTTCAACTGGTCCTGCTTTGTATTGAGCAATCAATGTTTGAATATCTGGTAAGAAAATAACAAATGCAATTAAAACAATAAAGAAGATAACTAACATAACTGTATTACCAGTACTAGTTGGTTTATAATTAACATCAACTGTTTTTAACTTTTCTTCATTATTAACAGCACCTTCTCCTAAAGTAGTTGGAGCTGCTTGTGGTTTCACATCACTCATATTCATTTCTTCTCCTGTTACAGGATTGTAACGTGTTTCTTGATTAGAAACCGTTGGAGAAACAGCTGGTCTTGCAGCAACAGGATTTGTCATAGGTGCTGGTTCAATAGGTGCTGGAGTTGTCGCAGGAGCAGGACTTGCTTGTTCTTCAAAGCCTTTTGGAACAACAATCTCTGGTGTTGAAACCGGATTTACTACCTGTGGTTCCACAGGATTAACTGGTTTTGGAGTCTCTGTATTAGGAACAGGTTCCAAAACAGGAATATTAGGATTTTCATTATTCATATTACCCACTCTCCTATTCTCATAGTCATTATATCATAGATATCTATCGTAAACTAGATATTTTTTCTTGAAAGTTATCACTATGAATTAAATAACTTCCGACAGCGACCATATCCGCATCTCGACACAAAGAAATATTTTGATCATTGATTCCGCCATCCACACTAATAATGGCATCCACATGATAAGAACGAATCAAATCTCTTACCTCTTCAATCTTTTTTTCAGACTCCATAATAAACTCTTGTCCCCCTTCTCCAGGTTCAACACTCATCACAAGAATCAAATCTAAATAAGGAAGATAAGGAACCAAACTAGATACTTTGGTATCTGGCTTAATCGCTAAACCACATTTAATAGAATAATCTTTAATCATTTGTAAGTCTTCTACAATATCCTCTTCTACTTCTACATGAAACGTAATATATTCTGCATTTAATTCTGCAAACAAAGGAATATATTTAGAAGGTTCATCTACCATTAAATGAACATCTAATCGTTTAGATGTATAATCACTAACATGTCTCATTTCACGGAAAGGCATTGTCTTACGAGAAACAAATTTTCCATCCATAAAATCTACATGAATGTAATCAACATCCGTATCATTTAATTTTTCTAAATCTTTTGGAATATTCTTACTACTTAAAAAAGAAGCACTAATTTTCATTGGAATCCTCTCCTATAAAATTTAAATAATTGAGATATCTACTCTCTAATATATGATTCTCTAAAACAGCCTTTTTTACAACACACTCTTCTTCTTTTGTATGCATACAGTCTTTATATAGACATGGATAATTTTGAAACTCTACAAAAGAATCACGAATCTCTTCTTTGGAATACTCAGATAAATCTAAGGAAGAAAAACCAGGAGTATCCATTACTTTACCATCAAATAAAGAGAACAATTCCACAACTCTCGTTGTATGTTTTCCTCTACCTAAGGCAACCGATACATCTCCCACTTCTAAGTTCCAATCTGGATTTAACTTATTTAATAAAGTACTTTTTCCAGCACCCGTCTGCCCTGTAAAAACACTTGTCTTATTCTTCAATAAACTCTTAATCAAATCAAGATCTGTATTATAAAGGACAGTATAACCAATTTCTTCATAATACTTCAAAGCATCTCGTATAGGATTTAATTCTTCTTCGGTCAACAAATCCCTTTTAGTAATACAAATGATAGGTTTCACATGATGAATCTCCATCAAAGAAATAAACTTATCTAATAAGTTCAAAGAAAAATCAGGTAACTTTAAACTAGTAACCAAAAATGCTTGGTCAATATTACTTACCTTAGGTCTTTGAAATACATTTTTTCTTGGTAAAACTTCCTCTATAATCTTTTTATCCTTATGGAAAAGAACATAATCCCCCACTACTGGAAGTATATGTTCTTTTCGAAATAAACCTCTACATTTACAAGGATAAATTTGATTTTCAAAGCTAACAAAATGTAAATCACTACTAATTTTAACAATTTGTCCCTTCATAAAATCCCCCTAATGTTTTTATTCACCATCTTCTTCTGGACTAGCAGATGGAGTTGGCTTTGGTTTTGGTTTAACCGCATAACGAATCGTTAAGTTCGTTCCTTTCGCAATCACAGTATCTGCTTTTCTAGATTGATAAATAATCTTTCCTTCTGGATAAACTTCCGTCTCTTCTTCTGTGAAAGTACAAACTAATTCGTACTCTGTACAGAATGCTTTAATATCATCTAAAGAATAACCTTCTGCAATAAAGTCAGGGAACTTTTCTTCATTCGTAGCAGTATAAAGAATGATACTTTCACCTTTCTTTAACTCACTACCTTTAGCGATACTTTGATCAATGATTTCATCATCCTCATATTTCTTATCGCCTTCCACTTCTTTTTTACGAATGGTAACTTCAATTTCTTTTTCTTCAAGGATTTTTTTAACATCCGTTGCATTTCTACCCGTATAATCCTCAATAATAACAACATCTTCTCCAGTAGATTTATAAATCGTAATCGTTGTTCCTTGTTTAATACTACGTCCAGCTTCTGGATCTGTTTTAATGACTAAGTTTTTACGAATAATAGAAGACTCTTGTGTTTCTATTTTTGTAGCAACTTCAAATCCTGCATCGAGTAACAATTGTTCACAAGTAGATACTTTCTTTCCTTCACAATCAGGAACAATCGCAGGCTTCGTATTCGTCATACCTGGTAAGATAAAGAATACAAAGATTAAAGCAAATAGAATAATAACAAAGATAATCGAAAGAATAATGATAATAATCATACTAATTTTTGATTCTTTTTCATCTTTTTCTTCTTCCTCTGTTAATAATTCTTCTACTTCTTCTTTTTTCTTCTTTTTGGCACCTTTTTTAATATCTTCAGCAATCTCTGCTTCTTTTGCTTTTTCATTAGCAGATTCTTTTTCTTCTTTCTTTTCCGCAGCCTTTGCTTTTTTACTTTCATTATCATTTTCAGGATATTTATATTGATATGGTTCTTCATTCATACGACTATCATCTAAAGCTGTTAATAAATCTTCATGCATTTCACGAGCAGACTCATAACGATTCTTTGGATTTTTAGCAGTCGCACGACGAATAATATTTTCAATACTTTGAGGAATAGAAGGATTCTCTTCTCTTAAACTTGGAAGAGGTTCTCTCATGTGCTTTAAAGCAATCTCAACAGCATTTTCTCCTCTAAATGGTAATGATCCAGATAATAACTCATAGAAAATAATACCCATAGAGTAAATATCACTCTTAATCGTACATCCTTTTCCACTTGCTTGTTCTGGAGGCAAGTAATGAACAGATCCCATGACAGAATTTGTTTGCGTTAATTGAGTCGCATTTAATGCCATCGCAATACCAAAATCTGTAATCTTAATTTGTCCATCATCTTTAATCATAATATTTTGAGGTTTTAAATCTCTATGAATAATATAGGAATCATGCGCATGAGCCATACCATCAGTTAACTGACTCATAATATCGATGGCTTCACTTAATGTTAAAGTTCCTCTTTTCTTAAGTAGTTGCTTTAACGTTTTACCTTCGACATATTCCATAACAATATAATAAGTTCCATCGTCTTCTCCAACATCGTACATTTCTACAATATTAGGATGAGCAAGACTAGAAGCAGATAAAGCTTCTCTTTGGAATCTTCTAACAAATTTTTCATCATTAGATAAATCTCCACGTAGTACCTTAATTGCAACATTTCGATCTAGGATTGTATCATAACCTAGATAAACGTTAGCCATACCACCTTCACCAATTGATCGTATAATTTCATAACGGTCATTTATTTTTTGCCCCTTTGTTATCACTCTGAAACACCTTCTTCGTCACGAACCAAATAAGCAACCGAAATATTGTCTGTGCCACCCCTATTATTTGCCTTCTTAACTAACTTTTGTACTTTCTCCTCGACAGTTCCCTCACCAAGAAGCACTTTCTCAATTCCTTCTCGGTCAAGCATGCCGGTTAATCCATCACTCGATAATAAGATTTCAGAAATGTCCATATCACAATCAAAGATATCAACATCTACTTCTTGAGAAGCACCCAATGCTTTCATCAAAACATTTTTCTTTGGATGAACACTTGCCTCTTCTCTCGTAAGTTCTCCTGCACTTACAAGTAAGTTAACCAATGTATGGTCATACGTTACTTTGTGAAGATTACTATCTTTCATAACAAAACCACTAGAATCTCCCACATTACCAAACAATAGGAAATCTTTTGTTAAGATTGCCATAACAAGAGTCGTTCCCATTCCTTTACTTTCAGGATGTTCTCCCTCATGTTGGAAGATCAATGTATTAATTTCATTAACAGCATCACGAATCCAATTAACAGCATCTACCTTTGACATTTTAAAGAATGTCTCTTGGAAATGCTTTCCTAAATAACCAATCGCAATTGAACTAGCAACTTCTCCGGCAGAATGGCCTCCCATTCCGTCCGCAATTGCCATCAAATAATTGCCTTCTTCATTATTCACAATCATAACACTATCTTCATTATGATCTCTTACTTTACCAGGATCCGTTAAATAAAAAGTTCTCATAACTCCTCCTTCTTGCTTCTAAGTTGTCCACAAGCAGCACTAATATTGCCACCAAATTCTCTTCGGATTGTTACACTTACATTATTCTTTTTAAGTATATCATAGAACCTCATAATTTGAACAGTATTTGTACGTTTAAAATCAATATTATTTGTTTCATTATAAGGAATTAAATTCACATAACAATTCATACCTTTAATGAGCTTTGAAAGTTCAATAGCACACTGATCAGAATCATTAATATCTTTTAATAAAATATATTCAAATGTAAGTCTTCGATTCGTTTTAATTAAATAAATCTTTAAAGCCTCCATCACCTTTTCAATCGGATAAGCTTTATTAATTGGCATAATCTGATTTCGAATCTCATTATTAGGTGCATGTAAGCTTACCGCTAAATTAATTTGTAATGGAAAATCACTAAACTCCAAAATCTTTGGAACCAATCCACAAGTACTAACTGTAATATGACGGGCACCAATCGCAAGTCCTTTTGGGTGATTAATAATGGTAAAGAATTTAATCAAATTATCATAATTGTCAAATGGTTCTCCAATTCCCATCACAACAACATGACTAATTCTTTCTCCTAATAGTTTTTCGATCATAAGGATTTGTAAAACCATCTCATATGTTTCTAGATTACGTACCTTTTTTCTTCTTCCAGACTCACAGAACTTGCATCCCATGTTACATCCAACTTGAGAAGAAACACAGACACTATTTCCATAATCATGTCTCATTAAAACAGCTTCAATATGTTCCCCATCAGAAAGTTCAAACAAATATTTATTAACATCTTCATCTTCTTGAACATCCACAATTTTTAATGGATTCAAAGTGAAATGACCACGTAAGGAAGATAACATTTCTTTTTTAATATTGGTCATATCATCAAAAGATTCAACACGTTTATCATATAACCATAAAAACAATTGTAATGCATGAAACTTCTTAGAATCATGTTCTAAAAAGAATTGTTCCATCTCTTCTAATGTTAATCCATATAGATTTTGCATTTTATCACTTCCTTACACAACAAAAGATAATCAAGCAATAGGATTATCTATTTTTTTAATTTCTCCAAATTTAGAATAATTCATTTCAATCAATAATTTACTTTGAGAAATTTCTCTACGAGATCCATAAGCATTTAAATCATAAGATACTTTAGAAATATATCCATCTGCATTTAAAGTAATATCAATCGTATTCGTACTTTCTTCATAATTCGTTGTCTCATTAAAAAACAAAAGATTTAATTCATTGGTAGAAATCAAATAATGATAAACAACATTTCCATCTTCATATTCTGTCTTCGCAACATACGTTGCCTTTTGAATAATATCCGAAAAACGATCTACATTTAAAAATTCATATAAAACATAAGGATTATCACAAGCAACCCATGGAACTTGATTCACTAAGAATTGCTCTTTTTCATGATAGTACTCTTGATTGTTATAATGAAATTTTTCAACTTCTCCGTATCGTTCTCCAGAATAATCATACGTATAATCATCTAACATGACTTGATAATGATACGCAAAACTATTTTCTAATAATCCTGAACTAGGAGAAGAAGGAGTTCCCTTCTCATATTCTTGAAATAGATAATTGCGATCTCCACCAAAAGCAATAACACAAAATAAAATCGCAAAAAAGACAAAGTAAAATCCAAAAAACACAATCGTCTTTTTACTTAGTTTTTCTTCATCTACTTCTTCCTCTTTTTCATCTTTAAAATTTCGAATTTTATTAAAAAATTCTTTCATTATTGAAACACCTTACCTAGAAGATTTTTAGCTCCAACACCATTTACATAACTAGAAGCATCCATTCTTTTTTTACCAAATGGTTTAATCTCAGTTAATGTAATGGCTCCATCCCCTGTCTTCACAACGATTCCTTCTTTTGTAACATCCACAATTTCGCCACAACTACCAGAATAGTTCTTAGAACAAATTGTACTTGCATATACTTTCATTTCAGAACCATCAAAGATGACATTCGCACTTGGAATAGGACTTAATCCACGAATTAAATTAAATACCTCTCGACTGGTCTTAGAAAAATCAATATGTTCTTCTTCTCTTTTAATATTATAAGCAAATGTTACTTCTTCCTCATTTTGCTTCTCACGAGGATTCGTTCCCTCTAGAATACTTGGTAATGTATCAAGAAGTAACTTTGTTCCCGCAACACTTAGCTTATCATGTAAACTCTCTAAATTATCACTTTCTAAAATAGGAACCTCTACTTTCGAAATCATATCTCCTGTATCCATAGAAGCATCCATATACATAATCGTAACTCCCGTTACATCATATCCATCAATAATAGCTTTATGAATAGGAGCGCCTCCTCTTAACTTTGGAAGTAAAGAAGCATGTACATTAATACATCCTAATTTAGGAGCATCCAAAATAGCTTGCGGAATAATTTGTCCATAAGCACAAGTAATAATAATATCTGGTTTTAAATCCAAAACACCTTGATAATCTTTTCGTATTTTTTCTGGTTGTAAAACCGGAATATTGTACTTCATTGCAAGTTCCTTAATAGGAGTTGGAGTTAATACTTGATGTCTTCCTACTAACTTATCAGGTTGACTAACAACCCCTACAATATCTTTTTCATAATGATCAATTAACCCCTGTAATACATTCACTGCAAAATCAGGAGTACCCATAAATACTATTCTCATTTACATCCCCCTAAGAATCATAATAATTGTCACAATAACCCCTAATGATATTAAAATAGATCCAGCAATCAAACAAATAGAAACTACTCCATAAGAATTCAATAAAGTAAGTTGTTTAGTCTGTTCTGGGAAGAAACTCTTTTGATCTGTTTGAGATGACTTCATATAAAAATCATCAAAAGAAATCATTTGATATTCTCCATATTTTAATAGATTTCTCATAGAAACTTCAGAATACTGAGGAGTAAGAATACGATTGATTATTTCATATACTCCTTTATTACTATCTAAGTATTCATAAAGTTTATCATAAGAAACATCCATAATTTTATTTCTTTTTACAAAAAGTAAATTAATCTTTCTAGGAACTCTCGTAAGAAAATTCCATTCATCTTGAACAACTCTTATCATTGCTTTTTGTTCTGATAATCGAAAAGAATGATTACTCATATACTTTTTTAAAGAACTAATCGCAGCATGATAATTTTGTTTTAAATAAGAAATTCTATCTACCCCTAAATTCGTAAGTAATTGATAAAAGTATCCAGGGGAAGTAGCAGAATAATAGCATCCCATAATGAGATCATCTGTTAGATAAATTTGATCATCATGGAAATCTTTCGTCATGGCAGGAATATGATGTTTATTTAAGATTTGTTGTGCTTTCAACATCTTTCCATAATGATTAGGATATTTCTCAGGAGTAAATCCTCTTCCTTTAATTAATTCTTCATAAGTCGTACTATAACCATGAATAAAATATCCTTCTATAATAAACTTTTGATAAAAATGTTCAATAATTTTCTTTTTACCTTCTCCAGATTCAATATCACGAATATCTAAAGAAATCGCAGCTAAATTAATTAATAACTGATTAATTCCTTTGAAGATTACATTATAATCTTCAATCTTACGATATAATTTTTCAACTTGTGATAAGTATTCATCAAACAAAGATAAATCATTAACCAACAATTTATATTTAAACAAACAGTCATAGAATAGATAAAGAGCTAGCTCGTCTTGCATACACTTCCCATAAACACTTTCTTTGGGAACACGAATGTGCAAATATCTTGGATTTGTTTCCAATTCTCTCATGAATCGCACAACTTCTGCATTTTTAAAAAACTCATCTAACACTTTATCACCTCCTATCACACTAGAATAAAGAAAAAACTACATCGTTCCTAAATAAGACATTATAACAATAATAGAACCAACCACAATTACAAGGAATAATCCTATTAATAATAGTTTTACAAATAAATTATTTTTATCCCAATAACCATCTAATTGAGTAGATGATTCATCCATTAATTTTTCATAATCTTCACGATTACGTCTATTAAACTCTAATTCTTGCTTTTCTTTATTTTCTTCGTTCATAGAAAACACCTCTATTCTAATATATAGAATACCATATTTTACTGCATTTGACTAGGATTAAAGTCGATATCAACCTTAATCTTAGGGTTAGATTTATAATGATCTATTATTTTCTCCAATAATTCTCTTAAAGAGTCATCCTTTTTATATTTAAGAATGATGTTATATCGGAAAATATTATTGATTTTAAATAAGTTTCCACTACTAGGGCCAAGAATAATTACTTGGTCTAAATTACGTTCTAAACTCTTTTTAATTTTGATAGCTTCATCAAATAATTCCATCGCATTTTTACCACTAACACGGATATTACAAAGATAGTAATATGGCGGATATTTTAATTGCCTGCGAATATTCATTTCTGCTTGATAGAAAGCTAAATAATCCTGCTTTTGGACAAGGTGAATGGCATAGTGATCTGGATTAAAGGTTTGAATAATAACCTCTCCTGTCTTCTCTGCACGACCACTTCTACCCGCAACTTGACTAAGCAAAGAATAAGTATTTTCACTACTTCGAAAATCTGGAATATTTAACGATGTATCCGCATTAATAACTCCTACCAAAGTAACTTGAGAAAAATCAAGTCCCTTCGCAACCATTTGAGTACCAAGTAAAATGTCATATTGATGATCACGGAAAGCATCAATCATTTCCTCATGTTTTCCCTTTTGAGAAGTCGTATCATAATCCATTCGAAGAATTCTTGACATCGGATAAAGTTCTTGCAATTCCTCTTCTATTTTTTGAGTACCAACTCCTAAATTATTGAGAGACTTTTCTCCGCATTCAGGACATGTTTGATATACCTTTTCTCCATATCCACAATAGTGACAACGAAGAGTATTACTACTCTTATGATAAGTTAGAGTAATATCACAATTAGGGCATTTAAAGGTAAAACCACAATTCTTACAAGTGACAAAAGAAGAATATCCTCGTCTATTTAAAAGAAGAATAACCTGTTCTTGTTTTTCTAATCGTTTTCCAATCGCATCGATTAAAGGTTGAGAAAAATGACCTTTTGCTTTTTTCATAGCAGAATTCATATCCACAATCGTAACAGCCGGTAACCCTTTTCCATTAACTCTTTCTGGAAGTTCTAGATACGTATAAACTCCTTTTTGAGCACGAGCCATAGCTTCCAAAGAAGGAGTTGCACTACCAAATACAACGGGAGCATGATGATATTCTCCACGTTTAATAGCAATATCTTTTGCATGATACCTTGGACTTGGATCACTTTGCTTATAAGATTCACTGTGTTCCTCATCTACAATGATAATTCCTATATTTTCAAAAGGAGCAAAGATGGCACTACGAGCTCCAATAACGATTTTTGCTTCTCCCTTACAAATTCTTCTCCATTCATCATATTTTTCTCCATCACTTAAAGCAGAATGAAGAGCCGCTACCTGATCTCCAAAACGTTCACGAAAACGTTGAACCATCTGAGGAGTTAAACTAATTTCAGGAACCAATACGATACTGGTCTTTCCCTGTTTTAAATAATGATCAATCATTTCCATATAAACTTCTGTTTTACCACTACCTGTAACACCATAAAGTAAATATGGTTTCGCGTCTCCCTCAATTACAGTAGAAACGACTTTCTTCTGCTGAGGAGTTAATTCCTTCTTCACTAGTTTTTGATCTTTAAATCCCAAACGATAATGTTCTTGTTTTTCTTCCAGTAAGTATCCCTTTCGAATAAGTGTATTTAAACTGCTAAGAGAAAGTTCAGCTAATTCTTTTTTTAGAACCAATCCTTTTTCTCGAACCAAAGAGATAATCTTCTCTTGAGAAGCATTTAATTTTTCAAAAGAAGCATCTTCATTCAATCGATAGAAAACATCATATTTAATAGAAATATTCTGTCCATTTTTAGCTTTTAATGCTTTAGGAAGCATTACTTGGTAACAACTAATTAAAGTACTAAGAGTTTGTTCCTTCATCCATTTACCAAGTTCTAATAATTCTTCATTCAAAACAACCGTAGAATCCACAACACGGATTACATCTTTTAACTCTTTATCGGTTTCTTTATCTTTTTTTATTTCTAGTACAAATCCTTCTAATTCCATCTTTCCAAAAGGAACTAAAACACGGATTCCTACTTTCATAAGAGAGGTATATTCTTCTGGTACATGATATTCAAAAATACGATCAATATTTTGATTCGATAATTCAACTAAAACACCAACAACCATATGTCCACCTCCTATAAAAATATTATATCAAAAAAAAGAAATATTCATGAATATTTCTCTTTTAAAATAACCTTAAAATATCATTAAAAGTAATAAATAACATCAAGATCATCAATAAGATTAAGAAAATTGTATGAATCTTATTTTCTAACTCTGGTTTCACAGGAGAACCTTTTATTAACTCAATAACAATAAATAAGATATGTCCTCCATCAAAAGCAGGAATTGGTAATAAGTTAATGAATCCTACATTGATACTTAAAAATGCCATTAAGTATAATACATTCGCAACCCCACCTGCTCTAGATTGACCAACAATCGAATAGATTCCAACAGGTCCAGATAACTGTGTAACTTTAACGCCACCAGTAAATAAATAACCTACCGTAACAAACATTTGCTTAAACATAGAAATCGTCTTTTTATAAACATACTTGAATGCTTCTAAAATTCCTTTTGTTTTTTCTTGGTACATAGAAATACCATAACGATAAGCCTCTTTACCATTCTCTTTTACTTTATTAGGTTTAACCTTAATAGTAGCGTATGTTCCATCACTTCTTTGTACTTGGAAAGTCGTTCCTTTTTCAGGATCAGAAACAGCTAAATATAAAGAAATATCATCACTTGTTGCAATTTTATGGTGATTAATTTTTAAAATGGTATCTTGTGCACGTAATCCTGCTTCTGCAGCAGCACTATTTTCTTCTACCGTATGAATCACAGGATTCATCGTAGTTCCACCCCAAATAAAGGCAATTAAGAATAATAATACAACTGCTAAAATAAAGTTATTAACAGGTCCAAAAACCATAATTAAAAATTTTTGCCATGGATTCTTATTTTGTAATCTACGATTCTTAGGAACTTTTTGAGAATCATCTTCATCTAGATCTTCTCCCGCTAATTGGCAATAACCACCAATCGGAATAAGACGGAGAGAATATTCTGTTTCTCCTTTTTTAAATCCCCAAATCTTAGGACCCATTCCAATTGCATATTCATAAACATAAACGCCTGTTTTCTTTGCCATAATGAAATGTCCAAATTCATGGAATGCAACAATGACAGTTAAAACAAGAATAAATACAACTAAGTTAATTATAACTGACAAAATAACCCCTCCTCTTTTTTATAAAAGTATTCCCTTCAAAAGAATAAAAGCAAAGGCAACAAATACCAAACTATCAAAACGATCTAATACACCACCATGTCCAGGTATTAAATTAGAAAAGTCTTTTACTTCATAATATCTCTTAATAGAAGAGAAAACTAAATCTCCTAATTGTCCAACTAAACATAAGAAGGCCGTTGTAAAGATTAAGAATACTAAACTCGTATTGGAATTAATAACCGTAAAGTAAAAAGCAGTCGCAACAAACGTACCCATGAATACTCCACCAATTAATCCTTCCCAAGTCTTTTTAGGACTAATCTTAGGACACATTTTATGTTTACCAACTAACATACCAGTTAGTAAAGCAAACGTATCCGTAATCGTTGTAATAAGTAATAAGTAAATGATATATGTAATATCAAAATTACGAGCAACAACAATCAAATTAAAACTTAATCCAATGAATAATAAGGATCCAATTAAGAATAAAGCATCATTAAAATTATATTTCTCAAAATCATTAACAAATACAATCGGTGTTAAAAATAAGAATAGAATAGCAGCTACAACTCGATAATCAAATTGAGATTGAAATTCAATGGAATCAAAATTATACATACAAAAAGCAACTGCCATCACATAAGCAAATAACTTAACAATAAAAGGTAATTTTTTCTTTGTTTCACGAACCTTGATTAATTCATATAATCCACCAACTGCTAAAACAGCCATCATAATAGCAAAAGGTAAATCTCCAATCAATAAGAATGGAACAAAGATAGCAACCATAATAATGGCACTGATTACTCTACTTTTCATTTCTTAACCCCTCCAAATCTTCTATTTCTTTGATTAAAAGCTTCGATTGCTTTATCAAATTCTTCTGGAGTAAAATCTGGGAAATAAACCTTAGGAAAATAGAATTCCGCATAACTTGCTTGATACATCATAAAATTACTTAAACGTAATTCTCCACTTGTACGAATGACAAAATCAAGTGGTGGTAAATCTTGATACAAGTTCTTTTGAATGAATTCTTCATCAATATCATCTAATGTAATATCTCCATTCTTATACATCTCACAAATCTTTTTCGTTGTATCAACCATTTCTGCATGAGATCCATAATTTAAACAAATATTTAAAACTAAATCTTTATTATTTTTTGTTTGTTCTTGTATCTCATCCATTGCCTCTAATACTTTTTCAGGTAATGGTTCCCTTCTACCAGAAAAAACAACTCTAACATTCTTCTCAATTAAGAATTTAAACTCTTTTTTAAAAGATGAAATAAATAGATCCATTAAGTAATCAACTTCACTTTTTTCTCTTTTGAAATTCTCTGTAGAAAAAGCATATAAAGAAGCATACTTAATTCCTACATCAGCCATATGTAGACATAATGCTTTTAATGTTTTAATGGCATTTTGATGACCCATCGTACGAACCATGCCTCTCTCTTGAGCCCATCTACCATTTCCATCCATGATAATACCAACATGATTTGGTATTTTGATTTCTTTATCCATAAAACCTACCTCATAAAAATTATATAACAAACAACTAAAAAAAGAAAGGTTAAAAACCCTTCTAAAAGGAAATGTGACAACAAAAAAATACAACCGAAGTTGTATTTTAAAATTTATCGATATCGATTTTTACATATTTATTATCTGAAAGTGCGCTACTAGCTTGAACTAAAGTTCTTAAAGCATTCGCAATTTTGCCATCCTTACCAATAACTCTTCCAATGTCATCTTCATTAACCATAACTTGGATTAACATTGTTTTTTCGTCTTCAGAAGGAAATTCTTTAACGCTAACGCCATCAGCATCAACAACTAAAGATTTTACAATCTCTTCTGTTAATTTAACTAAATCATTCATAATTACTTATCCTTCTTTTTAGAATCAGCAAATTT